>CAYQUV010000020.1:1817-13348 GCA_964421005.1 uncultured Candidatus Saccharibacteria bacterium | reverse complement strand
GTGGACCCGGGCAGAATCGAACTGCCATCTCCGCTATGCGAAAGCGGTGTTCTACCGTTGAACCACAGGCCCGATTATTAACTTATTTTACCTTAAATCTTTCCTTTAGCAATCTCTTCTCTTAATCTATCCATAAATTTTTTTAAAAACCAAAGATTATGGTAACTCAAAAGCCGCGGGCAAGAAAGTTCTCCCGCCCGAAAAAGATGAGATAAATAACCCCTTGAATAATTCTGGCAGACAAAACATTGGCAACTTTCATCAAGGGGTTTTTTTTCTTCCAAAAAACCGGCTTTTTTAAGATTTAACATTTTTATCTCACTTCCTTTTTCCTTGCTGAAGGCCAACCCATGTCTGGCAAAACGGGTTGGATAACAGGAATCAAAAAGGTCAATTCCTTTCCGGACCGCTTTTTTGATGTCCTCTAGATAGCCAATCCCCAAAAGATGTCTCGGTTTGTTTTCGGGCAAAAGAGGAATTGTCCAATCCAAAATTTCAAACATTCTTTTCTTTGTTTTCCCCAGAGAACCGCCTATTCCGAAGCCATCAAAATCCAAATTGGCAATAAATTTAGCGCTCAGACGCCTTAACTCTTTGTATTCTCCGCCCTGAACAATTCCAAAAAGAGCCCCCGTTGAAACTTTTGATTTTGATTCCAATTTTAATTTTTGGGCCTCTTTTAAGCATCTCTTTGCCCAAAGATGAGTTCTTTCCATTGCCTTTTTTGTATAATTGAAATCGTCAAAAGGAGAAGTACACTCATCAAAAGCGAAAATAATATCTGCTCCTAAATTTTTCTGGATTCTGATTGATTTTTCGGGACTAAAAAAGTGTTTGCTGCCATCAAGATGAGACCTAAAGTAAACGCCATTTTCGGTGATTTTAACAAAACCCTTTTTCTTCTTTCTAAATAAGTTTTTCCTCCCCGGAAAAAGCTTAACTATCTTGCCAACCCCTTCTTCTATCCCTTTCCCCAAACTGAAAACCTGAAACCCGCCGCTGTCGGTAACAATTACTCCCCGAAAATTCATAAATTGATGAAGACCTCCGAATTTTTTAATCAAAGAATCGCCCGGCCTTAAATAGAGATGATAGGTATTGGCTAAAATTCCTTCAAATCCTATTTCTTCTAAATCCTCCGAGCTTAAAGTTTTAACGGATCCCTGGGTGGCAACCGGTAAAAAAGCAGGGGTTTCCAGAAGCCTGTATCCTTGTTTTATGACACCAATTCTTGCTCTTGATTTTTTGCTTTTTTTTAAAATTTTAAATTCCATATTCATCGCCTCGTTAAGTTTCTCCCGGTAAACAAAGTTCCCGGTTAATAAAGTTCTCGGTTAATAAAGAATTGTTCTCGTCCGGTGATGGGGAATTCTCATTTTCCTTTTTTTTGCCATTGTCCACAAAATCCAGTCAATCTGGAAAGAGGTCATTTTTATGCCTTCTTTTTTCAATTTTTCTTTTATTTTCTCAACTGCCCAAACAGTGTTTGCTCTTAATTCTATTTCTCTTCTGGAAAAGGCTTTAATTTCCTCTTTCTTTTTTATTCTCTCCAGCAAAGAAGCAGAATATTTAAGGATTCCAAAATCAACTAAAATCTGGGGAACTTTATAATCGGCAAAACAGGTAAGTTTTTCAATATCATAAAAATTTCCAAATCCTCTGCCGGAAAAAATGCCATAAATATCAGCGGCGAAAATCTGGGCTCTCTTCAAAAAATAGATTTTCCTCCCATTTAAAAAAGCAATATCGCGAAAAGAAGGAAACTTTTCAAATAAAATTTCAACCAATTTTTGACAGCTTCTTTGGGCTCTTTTCAAAATATTAACTGCCTCTCCGTTGAATTCTTTTAAAAGGACTCTTCCTGTTTCCCGGAGAATTTCTTTTCTTTTTTCCAGAAGCGGAATTGTTCCTCCCCCTCCTTCTCCTTTTAATATTTCTCTGAGAGTTTTGAGAGAAATATTTGATAAAAAATCGGCCCTTAAAAGAGGATATTTTTTAATTGCTTTTTTTAAGGCTAAACTCAAGGCAAAAAACCCTGAGATTTTCTTTTTTCCCGAAAGAATTCCCCATTTCTTTTCATTTTTATCGGGGAAAAAGCAGAAATTTATTGAGTCTAAAATAAAAAAATACTGGATTGTATCTTTTTCTTTGCCAAAGAAATAAAATTCTCCGGAGAAAGGAGGAATTTTTTGCTTTTTAAGCTCTTTTGCCAGTTTTTCTATACCTTCTTCTTCTATTCTCACCTCTTTACTTTCTTCAACCGCATATTTTGTTGTCTCCAATACTTTTTCAAGAAGCATTTAATTTTTCAGGAGTGTTGAAGATAGAGTTATTAGGTTATATACGCTTTATAATATCCGGCTGCGCAGTTTTTACCCTTCTCAAACCTGTGTATTGTCGGGGCACTGGGACTCGAACCCAGAATCTCTGGCTCCCGATGCCAGCGCGTTAGCCAATTACGCTATGCCCCGATTTCAAAAACGATAACCTAAATTTATGTTACCCAATATTTTTTCTTGGTCATCTCATCTCTTTTTGTTTCTATTTTTTCTATCTCCTCTTTTGCTTTTTGAGCCAATTTTTCAATTTCCTCATCGGACATTTTTCTTAATTTTTTAATTTCTTTTTCCAGATAAGGTAGGACATTCTTTTTTGGGTCGTTAACAACTTGTCCTAATAGATAGGACAAAACTTGTCCTACCTTTGGTCCGGGTGGGACATTTAAAATTCTCATTACGTCCTCACCCGAAACTTTAAGAGTTTTTGGAGAAATCGGATCCCGGGAAACTTTCTCAACAATATATCTCAAATGTCTTAATTTATATGGTTCAGCCTTTGGGACACCCGAGCCGATTCTGTCTGCCTGACGAACCTCTAAAAGTTCATCAATATTTTCAATACCCACTTTCCTTACCAATCTCCTGACCGATGATTCGGACACTTCACCAACATTGTAATAAAAAAGATGATATCTGACCAATTTTACAATTTTTTCAATGTCTTTTCTGGAAAATTTCAATCTTTCCAGAATCTTCTTGGTCATCTTTGCTCCAACTATTTCATGATTATAAAAAGTTGAATCAGGACCTTCTCCTTCTTTTACTCTCGGCTTGCCGATATCGTGAAAAAGGGCGGCTAACTTTACCTGAAGCGAGAAATCTTTCCGGCAGGCGTAATTCAAGCTTAATAAAGAGTGCTGATAAATCTGGTAAATATGATGTTTGTTCTGCCAAACTCCGAAACCCTCTTCAAGTTCCGGGATAATAAATTTTAAAAGGCCTAATCTTCTTAAAATCTCTATTCCCCGAGCTCCGTTCAGGCAATTTATTATTTTCAACAGTTCATCCCGGATTCTTTCCTTGGAAATAATTTTTAAAAGCTTGGCATTTTTTCTAATGCCTTCGGCTGTCTTTTCATCTATATGCCAAAGTTTCCCTTCCAGCGAAACGGCAAACCTGACTGCTCTAAGCATCCTTAAAGCATCCTCCGAAAATCGGTCTTCCGGATTCCCGACCGCTCGAATAATTCTATCTTTTAGGTCTTTTTCTCCTCCGAAAGGGTCAATTAACTTTTCTTCTTTTTTCTTTTTCGTTACGCTGAGAGCCATAGCATTGACAGTAAAATCTCTTCGGGCTAAATCTTCCTCAATTGTTTTAGCCCAGCTTATCTTATCCGGATGGCGCTTGTCGGTATACTTTTCGTCAACTCGATAAGTGGTTACTTCAATTTCTTTCAATCTCGGGTTTTCAGAATCGGTCAGAATGGTAACCGTTCCAAAATTATTATTGGTAAAACTTCTCAAAAAAATCTTGCCAATCTCCTCCGGCTTGGCTTCGGTTGCTATATCCCAATCGTTCGGTTCAACTCCCCGCAAAGCATCTCTGACACAACCTCCGACAATATATGCTTTATAACCGTTTTTTTCCAACTCTTCAATGACAAAACCGACTTCTTTTGGAATCTCCAATTTTAATCCTTTTTTATTCTCCATAATTTATTAATTATCAACTAAAAATTGATTTTTTTCAAATTTTTTGATATCATTTTGGTACCGGCCCCCGTGGTGAAACGGATATCACAACGGTCTTCGGAACCGTTATTGAGGGTTCAAATCCTTCCGGGGGCACCAGAATATGACTTAATGGCTTTTTGCCAACTATTTGGCGGGCGGCGCACAACGCCGCCCATTGATTTTGCGCCCTTTCGCGCGCTTCGCGACCGGCCAAAATGAGGTTCGAACCAAAGATTTCTTTGGCTATAACCTTTTTAGCAAAAAGGTCATTATCTCTTGCGATTTTTGCCGCTTGTAAAGCGGAATTTATCCAATTTCTAAATGGTTCGAGCCAATCATTGCAAAGAAACTTTTTGACAAGGTTCAGGGAGTCTTAAAGCAAAGAGACAAACTGCAAAAGAAAGAAAAAATCCCTAAAGCCTTTACTGGGCTTTTGCGTTATGGCGAGTGCAGCATAATGATAACTGCCGAAATACAAAAAGTACATATCTATTACCGCTGTACAAAGAAAAACAAGGACGTAAAATGTACCCAGCCATATATTCGAGAGGAAGAATTAGATCGGCAGTTATCAAAAAGGAAAAGAGTATTTTGCTTGGCTCTACTCTAAACGAGCAGGCGGCTGGGCTGACCTCTGTGTTTTATTGCTCGCGGGCAAAAATCGGGGAGGAGTTTGAGGGAGAAAATTTTTGTTCACTCGCTTAAATCAGAAATCTTTACAGAATGGGTAGGGCACAATAAATATGTACACGAAATAAATTTTGTGCTAAACTTTAATCATGAAAAACGAAATTGAAGCGACATTTCTTTCAATCGATAAAGATGCTATGCGAGATAAACTTAAGAAAGCCGGGTTTGAATTAAAAACTCCGGAGTATTTAATGCGCAGGAAAACATTTGATTTTTCTCACGTTGCGCCAGGTCGCAATAAGTGGGGACGTGTTCGACAAGAATCCGACAAAGTAACGATGACCGTTAAAGAGATTCGCGGGTCGAGTATTAACGACACGTATGAGATTGAACTTGTAGTAAATGACTTTGAGGCCGCCGCGGCTTTTTTCGAAGCATGCGGTATGCCCGCGAAAGCATTTCAAGAAAATATGCGTGAGGTATGGGTGCGTGACGGAGTAGAAGTAACGATTGATACATGGCCGGGATTAAATCCTTTTGTAGAGATTGAAGGAAAGGATCAGAAAGTGGTGCGAGAAGTATCCAAAGAACTAGGCTTTGATTTTGAAAAAGCGATTTTTGGGAGCATTGATCTTGTATATGAAAAAGAACTTGGCATACCAGCCGAGACGATAATTCGTTTACCGGAAATTACTTTTGCAAATCCGCCAAAGAAAAACGCCGCGTGAGTTTGTAAGCTCATTCCGCGGCGTTGGGCTATTTCTTTTTCAGCAAGGATGGCCGAATTTTGGGATACATGAATTTGTCGGGCTCTTCCATACACCATCCCTGTTGAGCTCCCGGCACTCTGCAACTAAAGTTGCAGAACGGCGTTACGGTTAGGCGCAATGAAGACATTGCGAGAAGACCGCTGACATCTATATCTCCAATCACTTCCCTTATTTTCTGCTTTAACGCCTCTGGTCTTCCGAAGTATTCGGGCACTTGGAATCCCAGATCACGGCGCATATAGCAGAAGTAGAGATACAAACGTGGGTCAACGCGGACGTAATCGCCGAATCCCTCCTTGCATTCGTTCTTGAATTTACACGATGCGCAAGGATGCGAACTACGATCCAGCTCACCAAATTTCGCCTGAGTTAAGTACAACATATCTTACTTATTCTATAAAGATTTCTGATTTAAGCGAGTGGACAAGAATTTTCTCCCTCAAACTCCCCCCAATTTTTGCCCGCGAGCAATAAAACACAGAGGTCAGCCCAGCCGCCTGCTCGTTTAGAGTAGAGCCAAGCAAAATACTCTTTTCCTTTTAGAAGAATTCTTTGGTGACGCACGCAAATCAGAATCGTAAAGAAGGATTTTCTGCGAGGCGTGCCATCTCACGGCACGGCGGCGGGGCGGGAGCATTATGGCGCGCCGGAGACGCGCCACTTCTCTTTTTCAGGAATTTTCGGTAAAATAAGTTCGAGTTTGGTTGTATAACCACACCCTCAAGAAAGTTAAAACTTCCACCTCGCTACTTTCGGCGGAAAAATTAGTTCAAACTAATTTAAAAACAAATACTTTTTTTTATTGCTCCCTCTGTTTTCAAAAAAACAGAGTATTTTTAATTTCTCCTGTATTAATTTCCCTTTGTATTAATTTTCTCTATATTGACAAATTGTATCTATGGATGTATAATATTAACTGTAAAGGGATAGCGGAAAAGGACTTTAAGAAAAGAGAAGGGGGTTATTTCCATGGATAAGAATAGAAATTGCCCAGCCTGCGGGAAAAAGCGCAGAACCAAAGATACATATCTTGTCTGCCCTGTCTGTTACAAAGCCTATGTTGAGGAAGCTGGAAACGCCCTGGCCCAAGGAATTGTTCTCACTCTTCCGATGTGGGTAGAAAAGAAAGCCCAAGAACTGCTCCCGCAACTCTCAGAGCAACTTACCGAAAAACAGGTAGCTTACAAAGTACTGCAATCCCGCCAGGACGAAAGAAACAAAGAGGCTTATAAGCGCCTTAAAGAAAATGCCGGGGGTCGATACATTGAAAAGACGGTCTTTAAAAAGGCGCTGGAACAGGAAAAAAAGAAACTCTGGCACGAACAAGGCGGAAACCGCCTCTTTGCAGAGATGAAAACCCTCGAAGAGTTAATCGCTTTCATTCGAGGAGTTATCAACGGCATTCAAGAAGAAACAAAAAAATCCCCCGAAACAAAGACCGTAACGGTTTCTGATTCCAGCACAGAAGCCGAAGTTATCGGTGCCGCTGCCGAGTAATTAGTTCGTTAAATTTCCTTTTCCGCTATCCTATAAGCTCTATTATCCTATAAAAGCCCTAGAGATTAAAAAAATCAAAAGGGCTTTTTATTGTAAAATTTTCTGAAATAGTTTAGTATAGATTTAATAAGATAATTTTTTCTTTAATAAAAATTTGCTAAAATAATTTAATGTCGAAAAACTTATTTGCTTTTATTTCAATTTTTGTCTTAGCAGGAGTTCTTCTGCCTTCGGTTTCTTTGGCAATAGCAAATATTTATCGGACAAAAGACGGAACCAGTGTCTGCTACGAAGGATTAGTACCTTGCGGTAAAGAAGTTGCCGTTGGAGGAATGATTCAAGGTGACAAATGTTCAGGTGGAACCAAAACAATGGTTTATTGCCAATTCTGTCATCTTTTTGTTATGCTTAATGGTATAGTTAAATTTGTCTTGATTAATGTCGTTCCATATCTGGCTGTTTTGATGCTCGTTGCCGGAGGCATAATGTTTTATTTCGGTGGAGGAAAACCGGATTTGTTAAACAGGGGGAAACAACTAATAAGCGGAGTAATCATTGGTTTATTTCTAATTTACGGCGCTTATATGCTTGTGGGAGTTTTCCTTTCAATATTGAAAGTAAGCCAATGGACAGGTTTAGCAGAATGGGCGGATCAAGGTCCTTTTTCAATAAAATGCGATATAGAAATTTAACTGCGATATATAAATTTATTAAAACAAATTTTAATTGCCCCTATAGCTTAATTGGCAAAGCAGCAGTCTCTTAAACTGAGGAGTCCAGGTTCGAGTCCTGGTGGGGGCACACGAGTCCTGGTGGGGGCACAAAGAAACAAAGGCGAAAAAAATTTAAACATAACAAATAAAAAATATGCTTAAAACAAAAGAAAAGGAAAAGTTAATAGAAAAATCAAAAATCCATAAAACAGATACTGGTTCCCCGGAGGTTCAGATAGCCTTACTAACGGAAAATATTAAAAATGTTCTTTCCCATCTCAAAAAACATCCAAAAGACACCCACAGCAGGCGCGGTCTTTTGAAAATGGTTATAAAAAGAAAGCGACTTCTAAAATATCTGGAAAAAGAAAGTCCGAAAAGATACAAAAGCATTTTAAAAAAAATAGGGCTTAAAGATAAAAGCTCTTAAATTATATGGTTTTAATAAAACCAAAAGAACAAAGAGTGGCGGTTCTGATTGATGTCCAGAATCTTTATTATTCAGCAAGAAATATCTACAAAAGAAAGGTTAATTTTAAAGAAATCCTGCGTAAAGCAGTCTCCGGCAGGAAACTTATCCGGGCTTTCGCTTATGTTGTTCGAACAAAAACCGGAGAGGAAAAAGCATTTTTTGAGGCACTGATAAATTTGGGCATAGAAACCAGAATCAGAGACCTCCAAGAATTCTACGGAGGCCAGAAAAAGGCTGACTGGGATGTTGGAATAGTTATTGACGCCATCAGAACGGCAAACAGTGTTGATGTTATTGTTCTTTGTTCCGGCGACGGAGATTTCATACCCTTGGTTGAATATTTAAAAAATCAGGGAAAAAGAGTTGAGGCAATTGCCTTTGGTAAAACAACTTCTTCAAAATTAAAAGAAAGTGTTGATGAATTTTTTAATATAGAAGAAAAAGCAGACAAATTTCTGCTGCCAAAGTAATGATTATGGATTTCGAAACAGAAATTGGTAAATATAAATTAGAAGTTCAAATTGGAAAATTAGCTCTTCAATCATCAGGCTCCTGTTTAATAAAACTCGGTGAAACCTCTGTCCTCGTCACCAGCCAAAAGGGCGAAGAAACCGACTGCCTGGATTTTTTTCCTTTAACGTGCAGTTATGAAGAGAGATATTATGCTGCCGGCAAAATTTTAGGTTCAAGATTCATCCGAAGAGAAGGGAAACCAACCACCGAAGCTGTTCTAATTTCAAGATTAATTGATAGAATCATCCGTCCTCTTTTTCCCGAGGATCTTAAAACCGAAATTCAGGTAATAGCTACCTGTTTAAGCTGGGACACTGAAAACGACCCTGCTATTTTAGCTGCTCTGGGAAGCTCGATAGCTCTCTCTGTCTCCGATATTCCTTGGCAAGGACCGGTGGGAGTAGTCAGAGTGGGGAAAATAGGTGATGAGTTCATCTTAAACCCGGATTATTCTCAGAGAGAAAAAAGTGAATTGGATTTGGTAATCTCCGGTGTTGAGAAAAACGGAGAAATCCTGATTAACATGCTGGAACTTCAGGGAAATGAAGTTTCCGAGAAAACGGTTCTGGAAAGTTTTGATTTTGCCGAACCCTTTTTGAAAAAGCTTATTGATTTTCAGAAAGAAATAATAAAAAAGAAGGGGAAAGAAAAAATCCTTCCCTCTCCTTTTGAAATAACGCCTAAATTGGAAAAAGAAGTCAAAAAAATTCTGGGGGAAAAACTAAAAATCGCCTTGTATCAAAAAGAGAAAAAGAAAAGAGAAAGTGATTTAAAAAGTTTAAAAGAGAAAATCTTGGAAAAAATCGGAAAAGAATTCGGAGAAGAGAAAAACGAAGAAGCATTGATAATTTTTCAAAAGGAAAAAGAAAAAATTTTAAGAAAAAACATTTTAGAAAATGAGAAGAGGCCTGACGGAAGAAGGCTGGATGAAATCAGAGAGATAAAAGCAGAAGTTGGAGTTCTGTCAAGAACTCACGGCTCGGGAATCTTCACCCGTGGAGAAACAAAAGCCCTATCAATTTTAACTTTGGGAGCTCCCAGCGACCAGCAACTTTTGGAAGGGATGGAGATTAGGGGCAAAAAAAGATTTTTACACCATTATAACTTTCCTCCTTATTCTGTTGGAGAAGTGAGACCTCTTCGAGGCCCGGGCAGAAGAGAAATCGGTCACGGGGCTCTGGCTGAAAAAGCCCTTTTCCCTTTGATTCCGAAATTTGAGAATTTCCCTTATACTATCCGAGTAGTCTCAGAAATTTTAAGTTCCAATGGCTCAACCAGTATGGCATCAGTTTCAGCCACAACTTTAGCCCTAATGGACGGAGGAGTACCAATTGAGAGACCTGCTGCCGGAATCGCTATAGGACTCATCACCGACAAAAAAACCACTCAAAAAAATTATTCGGAAAATCCCCAGGGAAAACCAAAAACAAATATTTCAAACTATAAATTATTAACCGATATCCAAGGCCCGGAAGATTCTCTCGGCGATATGGATTTTAAAGTGGCTGGAACGGAAAAAGGAATAACCGTCATCCAAATGGATGTCAAAATCGATGGCATCTCCCGAGAAATTTTTGAAGCAAGTTTGGAAAGAGCTAAAAAAGCCAGATTAGAAATATTAAAAATCCAGAATAAAACTCTGGCTCAACCAAGAAAGCAACTTTCTATTTTTGCTCCCAGAGTCTATACTATAAATATAAATCCTGATAAAATCGGAGCGGTAATCGGACCCGGCGGAAGAATGATTAACGAGATAATAGAAGACTGCGGTGTTTCTATTGACATTGAGGAATCGGGAAAGATTTTTGTTACGGCTGAAAACGAAAAGACGGCAGAAAAAGCGGTCAACTGGATAAAAAATTTAACTCAAGAAGTTAAAGTTGGGCAGGTTTTTCAGGGCAAAGTAAAAAAAATTTTTGATTTCGGAGCAGTAGTTGAAATCTCGCCCGGTCAGGAAGGATTGTGTCATATTTCTCAATTCGCCGATTATAGGATAAACCAAGTTCAGGATTTGGTTAAAGTTGGCGATATCATTCCTGTTAAAGTAATCAATATTGACGAAAACGGAAAAATTAGCCTTTCGGCAAAAAAAGCCGGCTTTAAGCCAAAAAAGAAACACCAATCTAGTAGATAAAAACTTCAAAGATGAAGGAATGAGACGCTCGATGAAAAACCTCTGAGACATCTGAGAGGATAATCAATGGAATAATTTCCAAATTTTTATGGCTAAAAAAGAAAACAATACAGGGTTAAGCGAAGAAAGAATTTCTCAGATTTTAAGTCAAGGGAAACTTGTGACAATGAGCGATGATTTAAGAAGACTGAAAGGAAAAAAGCCGGAAATAAAAGTAAAATTAAAGAAAAAAGAGGAAAAAGAAAGGAAAGAAATAGAGGAAAGAGAAAGAAAACAAAAGGAAATGGAGGAAAAAGAAAGGAAAGAGAAAGAAGAAAGAGAAAAGTTTTTAGCCGAGGTCAGAAAAAAAGAACTTGAAGCAGAGAAAAAACGGGAAGAAGAAAGAGAAAGGAAAGAAAAAGAGAGAAAAAGGCAAATAGAAGAAGAAGAGAAAAAAAGAGAAGAAGAGCGAAGAAAAAAGAAAGAAGCGGAAGAAAGGAAACGAGAAGAAGAACAAATTGAAGAAATCAGGAAAAGAGCAATTAAGGAAGCGAAAGAAAAAGAAGAAGCAATGAAAGAAATGAAAATGATAGAAGTTATTAGAAAAAAGGCTAAAGAACTTAAAGAAAAAGAAGAAAGAGAGGAAAGAGAATTAATGGAAGAGATTAGAAGAAAAGCCCGTGAGGAAGAAGAAAAAAGAAAAAGAGAAGAAGAAAAAGAAAGAGAAGAAAAGGAAGAGGAAAAAAGGAAGAGAGAAGAAAGAGAGGAAAAAGAAAGAGAAGAAAAGATTAAATCAGAAGAAGAGAGAAAG
>CAYQUV010000020.1:0-1717 GCA_964421005.1 uncultured Candidatus Saccharibacteria bacterium | reverse complement strand
AGAAAGAGAGGAAAAAGAAAGAGAAGAAAAGATTAAATCAGAAGAAGAGAGAAAGAAAGAAGTAAAAAAGAGTTTGGAGAAAGAAAAAAGAGAGATAGAAGAAAAATTAAAAGAATTTCCCGCCAGAAAAAGACCCTTGGAAACAAAAAAATCAGAACTCCAGGCAAAAAAGGAGAAACTGATGAAACCCCTTACCGCTATTTTTGAAAAAGAGAAAAAAACAGAGGAAGAGAAAAAATCTATTGAAGCAGAAGAAAGAAGAATAGAAAAACCGGAGGAAAAACATAGAATTGAAAAGAAAAGATGGGCCATTGAAAAAAGAAGAAGAGAAATTGAAAAAGAAAAATGGGAATTAGGAAGAGAAATAGAAAAAATCCCTCCCCAAATCAAAGCAATAGACGAAAAATTGAAATTTATTGAAGACGAGGAAGCCGAACTTAAAGCCCGAAAAGAAAAAATCCTTGAAAAATTGAAAGAAATAGAACTGGGTAAAGAAAAAGAAAATTTAGAAAAAGAAATAGAAAATTTAGAAAAAGAGAAAGTTAAACTAATAAAAAATAAGCAAGAACTCCAAAAAGAAAGAGAGAACTTGGAAAAAGAACTTTCTAAAGTTCTGGCAAAAGAAAAAGAAATAGAAGCACGAGAAAGCGACATTGAGGAAAAAGAAAAATCTGCTCCAACTCTTGGAGAACAAAGAAAATTGGAAAATATCAGATGGGAAATATCTAAACAGCGAGAAAAAATAGAAAAGCTGAGATGGAACTTAGAGAAAAAAGTTAAAAATTTGGAAGAAAAAATAAATGGAGTTGAAAAAAAAGAAAAAGAAACTCTGGAAAATGAAAAACAAATTAAAACCAGACTAGAAGAAATAGAAATTATATTAAAATATGGTTTAAAAGAAGGTCAAAGAATAATCGCTCAAAGAAAAGGAGAAAAAGTTGAAGAAAAAGAAATTGGAGAAGAGGGAATCGAAAAAAGAAAAATGGAAGAAGAAAGGAAATTCAAGGAAGAAAGAGAAAGAATAGAGAAAGAAAAAGAAACATTAGAAAAAGAAAGAGAAAGAAAAGAAGAAGAAAGATTAACAATGGAAATCCGTCAGAAAGCAAAAATTGAGGCTGAAAGAAGAAAGAAAATTGAAGAGATTAAAAAAATGGCTGAAGAAGAAAAGAAAGTTCCCCTATCCAGAGGACCTCTGGCAAAAGAAAAAATTCTCAAGAAATTAACCGAGGTTTCGCCCGAAGAAGAAAAAAAGAGAGAAGAATTTCTAGCCAAAGTCTCCGGAAAACTTCAAAAAGAAGAAAAACCAAAGGAAGAATTAGAAGAAAAAGAAAGAGAAACAAAAAAAGAGATTGTCTTCAGACCGATTGTTAAACAACCATCTTTTTTAGAAAAGTTTTTAATAAGAATTTTATTATTAGTTCTAATAGTCGGTTTAATTGCCGGAATTTATTTCATTTTCCGTTATTTCACCTCTAAGAAAGAAATCCCACCAACTCCTCCGGCAGAAATAACCGAAGAAGAAACCGAAGAAGAAACCGAAGAAACGCCAGAGGAAGTCCCGGAGGAAATTGAGGAAACAGAACCGCCTTCGGCTTTGATTGAAGTTTCGGAAACAAAAATCCTGGAGTTTTCTTCACCGAGCGAAATTCCTTCTCTGCTTTCCCAGGTTACATCCACCGATAAAGAAAACTTTTTACGGATTTTATTCAAAGAGAAA
>CAYQUV010000019.1:0-14138 GCA_964421005.1 uncultured Candidatus Saccharibacteria bacterium | reverse complement strand
TTTAAGTTTTTAAATTTCTTTTCTTTGATTTATGGATAAGATTTGGTAAAATGATGAAGAGGGTTTGAAGTTGGTTAATTTAAAAGCCAGACAGGATGTTTTTTTCGTTAAGACTGTGAAAAAGTAATATAATATTGTTTTTCATTTATGAAACACTCAAAATTTAATTTGATAATTTTACTCCTTTTCTTTTTTTCCGGTTGTGCCGCTTTGATTTACGAGGTTGTTTGGGCGAGAAAACTCGGCTTGGTCTTTGGAACAACAAGTTATGCCATCAGTACTGTTTTGGTTGTTTTTATGGCAGGATTAGCCATAGGCAGCTTTTTATTAGGAAAAGTTGTAGATAAACTCAAAAAACCAAAACATTTTTTACTATTGTTTGCTTTCTTAGAAATCGGGGTAGGGATTTATGCTTTCTTTACCCCTTTTATTTTTAAATTAATTGAAAAATTGCAGTTTATTTTTCTTAATGGCTCGGAAATTTCAACTCTTAATATTAACTTGCTTAGATTCATACTTTCTTTTTTAGCTCTAATTATACCAACAGTTTTAATGGGCGGCACCTTGCCTGTTATTTCAAAGTTTTTAATCCGGTTTAAAGAAGAAGTAGGTGGAAAAATTGCTTTGCTTTACTCTTTGAATACTTTCGGAGGAGTATTAGGAGTAGTTTTGGCTGGATTCTTTTTAATTATCACTTTTGGATTGGGAGTTAACGGAGCGATTTATACGGCAGCATCAATTGATACTTTAGTCGGGCTTTCTTTTTTAGGTTTGGTTAAAAGAGAAAGTCGAGCAAACGAGAAGTTTATTCTGGGAGAAGAAACTCCTAACAAAGAGATAGCAAAGCAAGCTCCAGTAAAAATTAACAATCAAAATAACACCCAACAGTTATCAGTTTTTAGATATTTCTTGCTCTTTATCTTTTTCTTTACCGGGTTCACGGCTTTAGCTTTGGAAGTTTTATGGACCAGGGCTTTAGTTTTAACTATTGGCAGTTCAACTTATGCTTTTTCTCTAATTTTAGCAGGTTTCTTAACCGGGATTGCTCTGGGTAGTATTATAGTTGCTAAATTTGTAGACAAAATAAAAAATCTTTGGCTTTGGTTGGCAGTAACTATTGGCTTAATCGGTATCTTTGTTGTTTTTTTGAATCCTTTATTTGATAATTTGCCCTTTCTTTTTATTAAGATTTTCAGTTTTCTAGGAGAATCTTTTTGGGGTCTCCAGATGGTTCTATTTTTTTTGATATTTCTTGTCCTTTTGCTTCCTACATTTTTAATGGGAGTTACTTTTCCTTTAGGCACTAAAATTTATATAAGAGATGTAAAAAAAGTTGGCAGCTTTTTAGGGGAGATTTATTCAGTTAATACATTAGGTTGTATTGTTGGTTCTTTTGTTGGCGGATTTTTGCTTTTACCTAAACTTGGCCTTCAGAAAAGTATTATTCTTTGTAGTTTAATTTATTTTATTTTAGCCCTGACTCTTATTTGGTTAAGTCCGTCAATGTGGTTAGGTCGGTCAAAAAATGGAGAAAGAGGAGATAAGATGAGAAATTGGGGCAGAAGATTTTTATTTAAAGCTATTTTCAGTTTAATTATTATCGGTGTAATTTCTTTCTCTTATTATCTGCCCCAATGGAACAAATATAATCTAACCAGCGGCCCGGCAGTTTATGTTCAACTTTACCTTTTAAGCCCGGAGCTAATTTCCGGGGAGACAGAAAAAGAAAATATTATCTTTTACAAAGACGGATTATTGGCTACTGTTTCTATTTCAGAAAACACCAAAGGATATTTGGCGATGAGGGTTAACGGAAAGGTTGATGCTTCAGCCGGTAAAGTTGAATTTAAACAAATTGGAGATTTAGATACTATGCTTTTAACCGGTTATTTGCCTTTGCTTTTACATCCCGGAGAGCCCAAAGATGCTTTAATAGTTGGTTTGGGGTCCGGTGTAACTTTAGGAGCCATGACTCAATATCCTCTAGAAGAGATTGATTTGGTTGAAATTGAGCCGGCAATTATTGAAGCAGCCGAATATTTTAAAGAATTCAATCACAACGCCTTGGAAGACCCGCGGGTAAAGATAATTGTTGAAGATGGGAGAAATTATCTTTTAATTTCTCAAAAAAAATACGATATTATTTCTTCCCAGCCATCAAATCCCTGGGTTAAAGGAAATGCTAATCTTTTTACAAAAGAATATTATCAGCTTTGTAAAAATAACCTCAAGAAAGATGGGGTAATGTTTCAATGGGTTCAACTTTATTCTTTAGATAGAGAAAATTTGAAATCGGTTATTTATACTTTTTCGGAAGTTTTTCCTTATGTTCAAGTTTGGAGTTCGCCTGACTACAAAGATTTATTTTTAATAGGTTCTCTGCAACCAATTAAAATCAATCAAACTAAATTTAGAGAAAGATTTAATATACCTGAAATCAAAGCCGATTTTGAGAAAGTAGCAATTTCAAAATCAGAAGAGGTTTTATCTCATTTCATTTTTACTGAAAATCAGGTTAAAAAATTCAAAGAATTTAAACTCCATACTGATAACTATCCGTTCCTTGAATTTCAAACCCCATTATCTCTTTATAAAGAAACAGTCAGTCAAAATTTAGAAGAGCTTTATTCATTCCAGGAAGACATTGAAAAAATATTCGGCATAAAACTTTCTCAGGAAGCGAAGAGTTTCCAGAAGAATAATCTTTTAGCTGTGATTTATGGGGAGAGGGGAGATTCTGAACAAGCTATAAAATATCTCGAAGAAGCGCTATCAATTAAATCTGACCCGATTTTAGAAAATAGTTTGTCTAAATATTACTACGGCAAAGGCAAGTTAGCCTTTTTGTCAGGAAACGAAGAGGAGGCACTCACTTTTTACGAAAAGGCGGCAAAACTCAACCTTAAAGAGCCGGTATTCTTGAATACTCTGGGTGCAGCTTATTTAAGGAAAAATGAATTTGAGAATGCTGAAATATGGCTTAAAAAAGCAACAGAGGTCGGTCCTTGGTATACTTGGGGTTTTAGCAATCTTGGATTGTTATATCTGAAGCAGGAGAAATTAGAAAAAGCTGAAAGTTATCTTAAAAAAGCGCTGGAAGTTAATCAAGAAAATACCGATGCTTTAAATTGGCTAGCCATTTATTATTACAATAAAGGGATGTACAGAGAAGCAAAAGAATCTCTTGAGAAAAGTTTGAAGATTAATCCGGATCAACCAAAAACAAAAGAAAGATTAAAAGAATTATTAGATTTAAGAGATTAGAAATATTTTTTATCCTTAAATTTTTTAAAAACCGTTGACCGAAATTCAGCGGTTTTTTAGTTGCTCTTTGTTTTTAGTTAATCCCTTTTTATGTTTATTTTAATCCAATTTTTTCCTAAAAAATTTCTCTTTCAGTTGTCGTAATATTGATTGGAGTTCAAGTCCAGCGGTAATCTGTCTGGGAAATTGTTGCCTCGGGTTTTTATGTTTTAGAATATAAAGGATAATATTGAAATGATACAAAAGGAACTCTGGAAAAAAGAATACCAAGAACTAAAGAATACTCGCTCAATTGAAAGAATACGGTCACCTAAAGCAGTTTTGGTTTATAAATAATTTTGTTAAAACAAAAAGAATAAGTCCCGATAGAGAAAAAAAGAATAAGTCCCAGTAGAGCACTTGATTATTGGTTTGGGGTGGGGGATAAATTCAATTTATTTAACCTCGCATAGTTACGAAGTTATAGGAGTTGAAATTATAAGAGAAGCCATCAACTTTGCTCAAAAGAGAGCAGAAAAAGGCAGGGTTTATTAATAAAAATCGCTTTATTAAACAGAACGCAGGAGAATTGCTGCCTTTCAAAGATAAAAGTTTTGATTTGATATATAATAGGTATGGCTACAATGTATCTTTTTAACTCTCAAGAAGGAGCAATTTACACAAAGAATGTAGTTCATTTATTAAGACAAGGTGGAAGGTATTTTAGCAGATAACTCTCTTGTTCAGGAACTAATTAAATCATTACTCGGTCCAGAGCCTAATTCATATTTTTTCTCCTATACAAGGATGATTGAAAGAGGTTTTACCAAGAAAGAATTAATTTCATTATTTGCTCTCTTAAAAATTATTTATTTAAAGCCTAAAACAGAAAATACTAGTAATTTATATAAAAGAGTATATTATTTGGGATTAATTACTAGATTATAGAGGAAATTTAAGAGTAGTTATTGAACTAAATCTGTTTATTATCAAAAAACACCCTTTTTATTAAATGGGTGTTTTTTTGATTAAGAAAGAGGTAGAGTGATTTTAATTAACCTAAAAAGATTTTTCCGTTTGGTCCTTTTTTAGATTCTATTTTTCGCAAGAGAAGTTGAATTTCTTCCTTTTTGTAAATCCTGTAATTATTTATTGGGTTCCGATAAGCTTTCAGTTTTCCTTTTTTGTCCCAATTTCGTAAAGTCAGGGGAGTAACTCCTAAAATGCTAGCCACTTCTTTTATAGTAAAGTATTTTTTATTATTTTCCATAATGTTTTATATTAATCTTTAGTAAAGTTTATTAATACAATTATTAATTTTTATTAACCTTTATTTAATTTTACTTGAACCAAGTTTATTGTCAACCTCTCTTTTGTGGAAAATTAAAAATTATTAATTTTGGTTAAATAATTTTTATGTTTTGTTGCATCTAATTCAGCAATTAAGTTTGATAATTCCTAAAATTAGTTTTTGGTTTATTTTAAAGGTGAGTTTTCCACATATTGACAAGCAAAGCTCGTGTTATAATGAAGGAATCTCGAGGGTCGAGATAAACTAGAAAATAGCCTATGGAATCAAGCAAAAAACGAAAATATCTTAATCTCAAAGAAGCAGCAAAAGTTTCTGGTTATGCTCCAGATTATATTGGCTATTTAATTCGGACAAAAAAACTTAAAGGAAAAAAATTTTTCACCAACATTTCCTGGCAAACTAATTTAAATGAAGTAATTAAATATTGCAAAAAATTTAAAAAAAATATTAATTATCAAAGTTCTTACTTTGCAGAGTTGAAAAAGAAAAAATATATCTCACTCAAAGAAGCAGCAAAAATTTCTGGTTACTCTCCTGGCTATATCGGTTATTTATTAAGAAAAGGAAAAATAAAAGGAAGAAAATTTTACACCGGTATTTGTTGGATAACAACTGAGAAATCAATAAGGAAATATCAGGAGAAAAAATTAAAAAATAAACTAAAAATAGAAACTCAAAAAAAGATACATTCTGACTCTCCATTTTATTTCAAATTTCCATTTTATTTAAAATTAATTCATTTTATTCCTCAGAGCAGTAATAAGGTCAATAGAATTTTTGGCTTTGGCTGGCGATTGGCTTTAGTCGCTTTTATTATCTTCTTTTTTGTTTCAGGGTTTACTCCGGCAAAATTTTTACAAGGTTCAATCTCGGCTATTTTTGCTCAAGATACAAATATAATAAATTTCTATTCAACGAATTCTTATGGCTTTTGGCAGAATTCACAAAATGTTCAAGGTGAACCAGAAGTGGGCCCCTTGGGATATATTGATTCATTTTCAGAATCAAATTCAGCAGTTTACAAAAGCGGCTCCTTGGTTGTCTCAGTTGAGGATTTTCGACCTCTTTCTGTTTGTGATTTAAACCAAAAACAATTTCAATTTGCTAAGATTAAATTTTCTTTCGCTATCAGAGAGAAAACTTCTGATTTTCAATTAGAACAATCGACTGATATTGATTCCGATACTGATTCCGAAATGGATAATACTTCCACCGAAGAACAAACTAGTTTTTGGAATAAAATTAAAAATTTCTTCAGAAGATTAGCAAGAAAAACAACCGATCTGGTTAAAGCAACGGGTGTGTTAGTCAAAAAGTTAGTAGTTAAAATTGCCTCAATGGTTTCGGTGGTCAAAGCTGAAGAAAGCGGCTCAACTACTACTCCCTCAACAATCATTGAAGAGATTATTGTTGAAGAAACTGTTATTATTGAAAACCCTGTTAATGAAACCACTGAATTAACCGAACCGGCTGTTCTAGAGCCAGTTGAACAGAGTTGTTCAGATGAATTACTTGAACCATCGAGTAGCCAAACGACAACTGAAACAATTGCTAATGAATCAACAATTATTACTGAACCACCGACTACTGAGTCGCCGATTACTGAGCTGCCGACTACTGAAGAAACAACCATAAATGAAACCCTTTTTAGCGAAACAATTACCGATGCAACTACTACAACCGAAATTACTACGACAGAATCGGTTCTCGATGATGTCTTTTTACCAATTTCTGAAGAAACATCTTCTCAAGAAACTTCTACTGAAGGATCAGCAAGTACCTCTTCTCAAGATTTATTAGAAGAAGAATTATCAAGAGGGGAGGAAATTACAACTACTGAAGTTACAAGTATCGAGGATGCCTTTGCTGAATCTATGAGTAGCAAAGCAACAACTACTGATTCTACTGAGGCTACTTCTAGTGAGATTACAACTGCTGGAGCGATTATCGCTGGAACTACCACGACCGAGTCAACTACAACCGATTCAGCCGCAACCGAAATTTTGCCCGAGCTCGATACTAAAATTGTTGTCTGGTATTCTTTAAACGGAGAAAATTGGCAAAAACTTGATACTATTTCTGATTATCCTCTATCAAACAATTCAAACGGCGGCTATTTTGAATACGATGCTTCATTTTTGAAAAACTGGGAGGATGTTAAAAACTTAAAGATAAAATTTGAAGGAGTAGTCGGAGGGGAAACAAATTTTGAAGCCCTATTAGACAGCGTTTGGGTAGAGGCGTACTATAGTGAAAAAGGAACAATTGATGAAGAACAGGGGACGGAAAGTGTCAGTACTGAGGGACCAGAAGAAGATATCTCAGAAGGAGGTGGTGGCGATATAAGCGCTCCGGAAGAGGGAAGAGAATCAACCAGCACCTTAGAGGCACTTGCTACCGCTACTACAACTACAACTACAGATACAGAAAAAACTCCAGTAGCTACTACTACAGAAGTAGTTAAAGAGGGAACAACTACATCTCCTACAAGTAGTGAAGAACAGTTAGTTGAACAATCAGAGCAGCAAAAAGAAGATGAAAATTTAGAGCAAGAAAAAGATAAAGAGGACGAATTGAAGAAAAACAAGCAAGAAAAAGAGGATAAAAAAGAAAAAGATGAGATTGAATTACTGTCCAAAGAAAATAATTTCCGAGCGAACGAGAACCCAAACTTTCGGTTCCGATACAATAAAATTTATTTTAAGTTTTTGAAGTCAACTACTGCTACTTTAACTACTTCTTCAATTACCACTTCAATTACCACTTCAACAACTACTCCTATTATTAATTCAAGCACAACAAAAAGCAATTTAACTTCTACTACTTTAGTTGATTCGTCTATTGGGGGATGTGACAAATGTTCTCAAGAAAGGAATAAGGGTGATACTTCCGGTGTTCCGATATGTACTAATTCTACCACTACCACTACTACTACTACTACCCTTTCTACTACTACCTCAAGCTTTAACAATTTTAAACCTAGAGTTTTTGGTTCTTTGGTGGATAGTGAATCAGTTTCAACTACCGCAGGAAGTACTACCACCGCTACTGATATCACAAGCAGTAATCCTACTGCAAATAATGCTACTGTGAATGATGCGACTGGAACTGACGCTGTTGGAGGCAATACTGATGCAAGTACGAGTGATGTAACAGAAGATACTGCGACCGGAAACAATGCCGCAGGAAGCACCGCAACAGGGACTCAGGCTGGTTCTGATTCTTGGCGAGGAATTAATGTAACTTCTGAAGTTCAAGATTTACAAGGGAACAGGGTAAATATTGATTCAGAATTTTCTTTTGAGGAAAATGGAGAATTTTCAGTAATTTTAGAAAAACCATCGGAGTTTCGTCCTGGCCTTTATAAACTGGTTATCAAGATAGAAGATAATTCTACTGGTTTATCAGAGATTCAGGTATTTGAGCAGGAATTCAGATGGGGAGTTTTGGCAATCAATACTAACAAATCAATTTATCTGCCGAATGAGCAAGTTTACATCCAGATAGCTGCTTTAAAGGATGACGGTCATACTATTTGTGATGCTGATTTAAGATTAGAAATTATTTCTCCCACTAAAGAATTATCCTCTGTTTCTGTGGAGAGGTCAAGGAAATGCGGACCGGATAATGTAACCGATGTTCCCGATTATTTCGCTTATTATCAAATCAACGCAACCGGGACTTATCAGATGAAATTAACAAATCTTGATACGGGGTATGAAATTGAAGATTCTTTTGAAGTTCGGGATTCAGTTCCTTTTGATGTTGAGAGAACAGGCCCAACCAGAATTTATCCGCCGGCATCCTACGAGATGAATTTCAGGATTAAGGCCAATCAGGATTTTAAGGGCAAGATTATTGAGAATGTACCGGTTGGTTTTAAAATTACAGAAACAGATAATTCGGTAGAAGTCGCAGATAATATAATTGATGAGAGAAAGAATATTATCTGGGATGTCAACTTACAAGCAGGGGATAGTTATCAATTTGGTTATCAATTTAATGCTCCTGATATCAGCCCTTACTTGTATCTTTTAGGTCCGCTGACATTTAGAGAAAGCGAATCTCAAAAAACGGGGTCTTCGAAAGTGGAGTCGCTAGAAGTTGGAAATAATAATCCGGTGTTTGAAGAAACTCGCCAGTGGCAAATCGCTTCCGATGCGCCAGATACTCTGACTCTCAGGCCCAATGCCTCCGGCGATGCGACTAACTTAAGCGTAAATACCGGCAGCAACTGGGATGCAGTAAACGAAGATCCTTCTGACGGCGATAGTACTTATGTATACAACAATACTAAGGGGGGAACTTTATATGATTTATATAATTTACAGAATTTAACCGACACGGGAACTATCAATAGTGTAACTGTTTGGATAAACGCCAGAGACAGTTCTCAGAAAGGAGGGGCGACCGCCAAAACAGTTATTAAAGACAATAACACGGAACGGAGAGGTTCTGCTGTAAGTTTGCCAAGTACCGGCGCCTGGACCCTTGCCTCAACCACTTATACCACTGATGCAGGCGGTGGTAGTTGGGATTGGTCCGATATTACAAACCTTCAAGCAGGAGTAGAGCTTATTAATCCAAACACGGCCGGTATAGAAACCAGATGTACCCAGGTTTGGGCAGTAGTTGATTATACTAAAGGGACAACTCTCGCTCAAACCTCTTACCGCTGGCAGAATGATGACGGCGATTCAACGGGTAATCCAACGACTGGAGGAAACGTTAATAACAATACTAATTCGGCTGCGGCTGATACTTCCTTGGAAATGGAAAAAGGCGAAAGAGCGACTTGGCGGGTCCAAGTAGAAAATTCCGGTGCAGCCACTACTACCAGCTTCAAAATACAATGGGCGACAACTACCGGTGTTTGTACCTCTTCTCTTACCTGGCAAGATGTTGGGGCTACAACCGAAATCGCGTGGTCTTATGGTTTGTCGGGGACAAGTAGCGATTCTTTAACTGCTTCAATCTGTGCTTCAAATTCTAATACCTGGACAAATGGCAAGTGGTTTGAAGCAACCAGCACTACCGGAGATTTCACTTTAGCCACTTCAACTTACACCGAGTTTGCCTTTATGCTGGAAACTTCTAATGCTGTAACCGGCACCGATTATTGCTTGCGGCTTATAAACGAGACAGCAAGCACTACCTTAAACGGCGGTTATGATAAATACGGTGAATTGTCTATTGTTTCTTCGGCAACCAAAAGATATTCAAAAGATGCTGTTTCTTCCATTTCCGATTCTGATTATAATTTAGATCTTACCTATTACTTGGACAATGAGGGTTATGACGATGTTGCCGGCGATGATGGCAATTCGGATGCAATTACAAGTGCTGCTGATACTGTTCCCGTTTTTCTTTTTGCCAAACAGCATACTAATAATACTGATGATATTTATGTTACCTGGAATGGCTCAACTACAATTGCTTGCGCCACCAATAAAGTTTATCTCCAAGTTTATAATATTAATTCTCTTACCTGGGAAACTTTTGCTTCAAGTACCACCTGTGCTGCCGGGACAGATTTTTCTTTAAGTGGTAATATTACCACCAATCCCGGAAATTATTACGATTCTAATAATTGGAGATTTGTCCGGGTATATCAGGCATCAAGCACTCAACAAACATTAAGGACAGATTATATAAATATTACTTCACAACCAATAGTTGATGAAGTTCATTACCGCTGGAGAAACGATGACGGAGGAGAAGGAATACCTTGGTATGATTCCGGTTGGTCTTACCGGAAATCAATCCCCATCCAAAACACAACAGGCACCTTGACTGATTATCAAGTCAAGATAATTGTGGCAAGTTCCACCGGCCAGAGCGGGGATGTCACCTGCGACGGCCACTGCCAGGATGACTTTGACGATGTCAGGTTCACCGCCGCTGACGGACAAACACTTTTAGATTATTGGAGAGAATCTTACGCTACTTCAGCAAGTTCCACTTTTTGGGTAAAAGTACCTTCATTAGCAGCTGGTAGTGATCCTTGGAAACAGCATTCAGGCACAGGAAGATGGGGAGCTAATGAAATGTTTGCTGTTTCTGCCGCTTCCTCAACCGAGGTCTGGATTGTGGGCGAGAATGGTCAAGTCTGGCAATATAATGGAACCGACTGGATACAGCATTCAGGTACGGACAGATGGGATACTAATACACTTTACGATGTTTCTGTCGCTTCCTCAAACGAGGTCTGGATTGTGGGTGAGAATGGTCAGGTCTGGCAATATAATGGAACCGACTGGATACAGCATTCAGGTACGGGCAGATGGACTACCAATACTATAAAAAGCGTCTCTGCTGCTTCCTCAACCGAGGTTTGGATTGCGGGTTATAGCGGCAATGTCTGGGAATACAATGGAAGTGCCTGGACTCAGCACGATGGTGGATGGGGAGATACTCCTTGGATGTCAGCAATCGATGCCGCTTCCTCAACCGAGGTTTGGATTGGAGGTCAATATGCTACTAATGTCTGGGAATTTAATGGAGTTGACGACAACTGGATTCAGCATAATAGCGAAGATAATAAATGGGCGTCAAGTATAAATGGAGTTTCTGTTGTTTCCTCAAACGAGGTTTGGATTACGGGTTATAGCGGTGAGGTCTGGAAATATAATGGGAGTAGCTGGACAGATTATTCAGCTCACGAAAAATGGTCGGACCAAACTTTTAATGAAATCTCCGCTGTTTCCTCAACCGAGGTTTGGATTGTTGGTTTATTTGGTAATGTCTGGGAATACAATACCACCTGGACCCAGCATTCAGGTGTGGGCAGATGGGGAACTGATGTCCAATCTTATATGAATGGGGTTTCTGTACTTTCCTCAGATGAGGTTTGGGTTGTTGGCAGAAATGGCAATGTTTGGGAATATAATGCTTCCAAGATAGGCGAGACTAATATCTATATGTATTATGGCAATGCAAGCGCTACCACAACTAGCAATGGCGACAATACTTTTGAATTCTTTGACGATTTTTCAGGCGCTTATCCCGGTTCGAAATGGACGGGCGATACGAGTTACGGCACAGTAACTAATGGGATATTGGATTATTATAGCGGAAGTGGCTCTTGGCAAAAAATTTACTCAACTTCAAGCTCTACTCCCGATATGGCTCTTAGAGCAAGGGCTTATTTTGAGTTGACTTATAATGGGTTAGATGATTCACTTGGATTTGAAGCAAGCCCCTGCTGCAATGGACGTTCAATTCTTCATAATACAGGAATTAGTACTGCTGATGACTATGGTAACAGTAGCGAGGAAACAGGGTATTATAACTATGATACTTGGTATATTTTTGACATAGAGCAAGTTAGCGGCACTTCGGTAAAATTATATGTTAACGGCGATCTAAAAACGACAAAAACAGATTATGTTGGAACCTTGCCCCAGCCCGCAAACATCGCTTCATACAGGGACCATTTATATGTAGATTGGATTTTGATTCGTAACTATACTTCTCAAGAGCCAAGCATAGGTACACCGGGAAGTGAAGAAACGTCAGGCGGCGCTACCTGGATGGCAGCCGAAGATAGCTATGTCGCTTTAACCGCTGCCCAACAATCCAATAATATCAGAGTTAGATTTTTGTTGAGAAATTCCGGAAGTTCAGCTGATAATTACAATTACCGTTTGCAATATGCCCCATTAGGCGGAGCGCCAAATTGTACTTCGGTTGATGAAACTAACTTTAATGATGTTCCGACAACAACAGGCAGCGTGGTTCAGATGGCAACTTCCACCAATTTCACTGATCAGGCCTCAACAATTAATTTTGAAGGATCTTTAACCGATCCTTCAAACGGGTGGAGTTGGAAAGCCGGTAAGATGGTAGAACATCCTTCTTATCAAACCGATGCTATCACTTTAAATGAATATGAATTTACCGAATTGGAATACAATTTTAAATTTACCAACAGTGCTCCAGATGGCACTAACTATTGCTTCAGAGTAGCAAAAGGAGAAGGCGGAGCTGCCACCAGTCTGGATAACTATACGCAAATAGCAAGAATTTCTACCAAGGCTGATGTAACAGTAACTACTATTGGCAGCCAAACCGATTCTATTGATATTCCTTTAACTAGCAGTTATGTTGGCGGTGGTTTTGTTATTCAAGAACATACCGGCTCTCGGAATGTCACTGGTATTACTATTACTGAACAGGGGACGGTTGACGCTCAGAATGATTTGGAGAATATTAAACTATTTTACGATTTAGATACAACTTTCCCTTATGATTGTGTCGGCGAACAATACGATGCTGGCTCGGACAGCCAATTTGGTTCAACCACCACTTTTAATGGAGCCAATGGCACCGCAACTTTTACTGATACGGTTAGTATTTCCACCACTTCAACTATGTGTGTTTATGTTGTTTTGGATGTTAAAAAATCGGCTTCGGTTGATGAAACTTTGGAAATCCAGATTACCGATCCTTCAACAGAAGTTACAGTGAGTTCCGGTACGATTGGACCTTCTTCGGCGTTGCCTATTTCAGGGACCACTGAATTGGTAGGAATAGATGAAGTTCATTATCGTTGGCGGGGAGATACTGCTGGGGAAGCGTTAGCAAATTGGCTGTATAAAAAATCTATCGGTGTTAAAAATTCTTCAAGCAATGATTTAACAGATTTTCAAGTACGGGTAAAAGTTGGTTACAACACCACTTCCGGGGTTGATGTCAGTTGCGAAAGTCATTGTCAGACTGATTTTGACGATATCAGATTTACTAATTCTAACCAAACTATTCTTTTGGACCATTGGCGGGAGAAATACGATTTAGGCACAAGTTCTACTTTTTGGGTTAAAATTCCTTCACTTCCTGCCAATAGTACCACTACTATTTATATGTATTATGGGAATTTAAATGCTGGCACCGCCAGTAACGGAGAGAATACATTTATATTTTATGATGATTTTGAAGACCGAGATTATTCTGATAAATGGACAGCTGTCGATGATAACTACTGGCAAGAGAGTTCAGATGTTATGATGACTGTTTGGGGCCAAGGGAGCAGATTTATCTATTTAAAAAATAGAAACAGTTCAAACAACAGTCCTGAAGTGCACGAATTTAAAGTGAAATGGCTAAGCGGTGAAACTGGTACTCACTTAGCTGGTATGATGTGGCATTGGAATAGTTATTCTGATACGTATCGAGTTTTTTATTATGATCCAGGTTCATCATTATACACGAGATATGTTGATACTGATTTAGGGAGTTCGCCAATAAGCTATACCGGAAGCTATGATGAATGGTATCATTTTCTTTTAAAAATAAAAGGCGGAGGAAATTATTATTTCCAGATTGAAAAAAATGATGGAACCAATGTTACTTCTACTAACTTTTCCGATAATAGCGGCACTTCAGGCCATATAGGATTGGGGGGTGGAGGTAGCGGTGCTATTCATGCTTATTATGATGATTACAGGATCCGAAAATATGCTTTTCCTGAACCAAGTGTGGTTACAACAGGTTCTGAAGAAACCGGCGGAACAGGCTGGCTGGCAGCAGAAGATACAGCAACTACCACTGATAAAAATATAAATATTAGATTAAGATTTTCTCT
>CAYQUV010000018.1:0-14926 GCA_964421005.1 uncultured Candidatus Saccharibacteria bacterium | reverse complement strand
GAGGTCTTCTGTCGACTATAGTTAGAGGTCATCGAAAACGATGATAACCCTCACATATTTATATTAGCAGAGTCAAAAAATTTGTCAAGAGAACCAACCAGCCAACCCAGCCAGCCGGCAACAACGCTTTCTAATAGTTGAAATTGCTCTGCTAGAAGGTTATTTCGCCAGGACTTTTCTTCTGCTTTCGGAAAGAGAATTTCGGAAGACAACATTTCCATTCTCTTCATCAACGAAAACCCGACTGCTGATTCCAATTTCAGAAGTAATAATTTTTAAAGATAACGGGTCAAGAATCATTTTTTGAATAACCCTCTTTAAAGGTCTGGCTCCCAAATTCTGGTCAAAGCCTTTTTCGGCTAATTTGTCTTTTAAAGCAGGAGAAAATCTAATCTTAATGTTTTTCGCCTTATCAAGCCGTTTCTCAACTTTCTTTAGTTCTAAATCAACAATTTTTCTGATTTCTTTTTTGCCGAGGTAATTGAAAATAACAACCTCATCAATTCGATTCAAAAACTCCGGTCGGAAAGTTTCTCTTAAAATCTGGTTAATATTATTCTTTAGAGTTTCTCTGCGCGATACCTTTTCTTCTTTTTCCTTTTCAAAGCCAAAAGTTCTCATCTCGGAAATGTATTCCGAACCAATGTTGCTCGTCATAATAATAATAGTGTTTTTAAAAGAGACTGTTCTCCCTTTAGCATCGGTTAACCTGCCGTCTTCAAAAATCTGTAAAAGGATATTAAAAACTTCCGGGTTAGCTTTTTCGATTTCATCAAGCAGAATCACGCTGTAAGGACGCCGACGAATTTTCTCTGTCAACTGGCCACCTTCTTCATAGCCGACATATCCTGGAGGTGAACCCAGTATTTTTGAAACGCTGTATTTCTCCATATATTCTGACATATCCAATCTAACTAAAGCTTTTTCTGTATTAAAAAGAAAATCAGCCAAAGCCCGGGCGGTTTCGGTTTTGCCGACACCAGTTGGCCCCAAGAAGAGGAAAACACCAATCGGTCGCGATTCTTCGGAAATTCCCGCCCTTCCTCGGCGAATAGCGTTTGAAACAGCTGATAAAGCCTGGTCCTGTCCGATCACCCTTTCTTTCAAAATATCTTCCATTTTTTCCAATTTTTGAGCCTCGGATTTCATTAATTTTGTAACCGGAATAGCGGTCCAGCGGGAAACAACTTGAGCCACATCTTCTTTTGTAACTTCTTCTTTTAAAAGATGGCTCTTTTTCTGAAAATTTCTCAATTTCTTTTCTGCCTTATTCAATTCTTTCTTCAATTCAGGAACTTTCCCGTATTTCAACTCAGCAACTTTCTGTAAATCAACTCTTCTTTGAGCATCTTCTATCTGAAAGTTAATTTCATCAATTTCTTTTTTCAATCTTTTAATCTCTTGAATCAGATTTTTTTCGGCGTTCCATTTAGCTTTTAAATTTTTTGCCTTATCTCTTAAATCGGCAAGATTTCTGTCAATAATTTTAATTCTTTTTTGAGAATCCCTTTCTTTTTTTAAAGCTTCTTTTTCGATTTCAAGCCGAGTTATCTGATCTTTCACCTCTTCCAGAGCCAACGGTTCCGATTCTATTTCCAATCTTAAAGCCGACGCTGCTTCGTCTATTAAATCCACCGCTTTATCGGGCAAAAATCTATCGGTGATATAGCGATTGCTTAATTCAGCGGCTTCTCTCAAAGCTGAATCCTTAATTTTTACTCCGTGATGAAGCTCGTATTTTTCTTTTATTCCCAACAGAATAGAAACAGTATCCTCAACCGAAGGCTCCTGGATATAGATAGGTTGGAATCTTCTCTCCAGAGCAGGATCTTTTTCAATGTATTTTTGATATTCTTTCAGAGTAGTTGCTCCAATAGCCCGGAGTTCTCCCCGAGCCAAAGCAGGTTTAAGAAGATTGGAAGCATCTATGGCTCCTTCGGCAGCTCCTGCCCCAACAAGGGTATGAAGCTCATCAATAAACAAAATATACCTATCTGCTGCTCTTTTTAATTCTCGCAAGAGAGCTTTAATTCTCGCTTCGAACTCCCCTCTATATTTTGTTCCTGCTACCAGAGCGCCCAAATCAAGTGCTATTAGTTCTTTGTTTTTTAAACTCTCGGGAACATCTTTCCTCGTGATTTTTTTAGCCAAGCCCTCAACAATAGCTGTCTTACCAACACCTGCCTCACCTATTAAAACAGGATTATTCTTTGTTCTCCTGGAAAGAACCTGCATCAATCTTTTAATTTCTGCTTCTCTGCCGATAACCGGATCTAGTTTTCCTTCCCGGGCAAGATCAGTTAAATTCCTGGCGTATTTTTTAACCACCTCATATTTTGATTCCGGTTCGGGGTCCCGAATCTTCTCTCCACCCCGAATTTCAGACAGTTCTTTAAGAACCGTTTCTCGATCTAAAGAAACTCCTTTTTCCGAAAAAAGGAATTTAGCGCTGTTAAGAATATCTTGGGCTTTTGTTTTAACCAATAGAAGCCCTAAGAACAGATGTTCAATTGAAATAAATTCGTCTCCCATTTTCATTGATTCCTCGCGAGCTTTTTCCAAAACTTGAGCTAAATCCTGAGTAAGATAAAACTGGCCAACGTTCTGAGTCCCGGACAAAAAAGGAATTTGACTGACAGCTTTCTTTGTCTTTCTCTTCAAATCCTCAATATCAATCTGTAAATTACGCAGAGTTGTCAAAACTATACTCTCCTCCTGTTCAAGGAGACTATAAAGAAGATGGAGAGCATCAATTTGCCTCTGATTGTTTTCTCTGGCAATATTTTGAGCTTCCATCATTGCTTCTTGGGCTTTGTGGGTGAAATCACCTCCTTGGATAAATGGCATATTTTTTAGTTTTATATTATATAATAACAAAAAAAGGACTGAAAATCAAGGTTTCGTTTTTATTTCTTTTGAGAAAATTTCAGAAGATTTTATCAGAAAATTTTTATCCGGTTTTTATTTGAGATTATGGAATTAATTGAGATTACGAGATCAGATTCAAGATTAATCGCTCGTCTTTTCTCCTAAAGTTGCCTGTATTTCCATTGTTTCTTCCCCTCTTAAAACCTTAAGAATAATTTTGTCTCCGGGATTATAATTCTGAATAATCTTAGCCAAAGAATTTTGGGGAGTAATCTTTTCTTTATTAACTTCCAGAATTATATCTCCTTCTTTAAGCCCCGCTTTTTCAGCCCCGGAACCGGGGACAACAGCCGGTTCTGAAACGGTCTCTCCTCTGACGATTAAAACTCCGTAATCAATTTTAAGCTTCCTTTCCTCCTGAATTTCCGGAGTGATGAGAATATATCTTATTCCCAGAAAAGGATAAACAATCTTTCCTATTGTTTTAATTTGATTAATATCTCTTTTTGCTTTATTAATTGGAATAGCAAAACCGATATTTTCAGCAGCTTCGGCAACAGCAACATTTACACCGATAACTTCTCCTTTAAGATTTAATAACGGTCCTCCCGAATTCCCCCGATTAACAGCAGCATCGGTTTGTATGACATCTTCCAATGTTTCAACCATCCCTCCGCCTGAGGCAGTAATTGTTCTGCCCAGACCAGAAACAACACCAACCGAAACCGTGTTTTTGAACTCACCCAAAGCATTGCCAATAGCAACAACTGTCTGGCCAATTCTAATATTTGATGAATCACCGAGTCTGACAACAGGAAACTTCTCCTGAAGAATCCCTCCTTCACTCCCATTGTCTTTTTTCTTTTTAATTTTTAAAACTGCTAAATCTTGGAAAGGGTCACGGGCTAAAACTTCAACCTCGTATTTTTCCCCGGTATTGGTAACAATTGTATATTCTGCTTCGTCGTCAGAAACAACATGTTTATTTGTTATAAGTAAACCATCTTCGGAAACAATAAAACCTGTTCCGCTGCCGACATTTTGTTTTTTGGTTCCTTTTTGACGATACTTTGGAATTCTGAATTCCGGGAATTCAGGGAATCCAGGAAACCCCGGTAACGGACTTTCGTAATACTCTTCGTAAACCGGTACTTCTTTGCTGATTATAATACTGACAACAGCCGGGGAAGCGCTCTCAACAACATTAATAACCGCCTCTTCCTGAGAAGTTTGGGCCGAATAAAGAATCTCTTCCTTTTTTTCTTCAGGAAATTCCTGCTTGATTTGAACTTGAGGTTGGAAATTTTCTTTCGAAAAAATTCCTAAATATCCTTCCAGGCTCTTTTTAATAAAATCGCTAAAATAAACTCCCCAAAAAATTCCAAGGGAAAAGAAAACTAAAACCAGAACAACTAAAACAATCTCAGAGGTTTTTTTATTTTTTGAAGACCTCTTTCTTTTTTTAGTTTTCTTAAAAATCTGAGAGAGAGTTGAGATGTCTCTGTTCAAAAATTTTACTATTTCTTGGAATTTCATATAAAAAATTATATCAAATTGATTTTCAATTTCAACCATCTTTTTAGGCTCAATTCCTTTCAGGCTCAATTCCTTTCTTTTAGACCCGGGTCCTTTTTTAGGCCCGACCAAGCCTAATCCCTTTCTTTTCAGGCTCGATTTTTTTCAGATTTTTTGAAAAGCCTATGGAGAAAATAAGCCAGCAATAAGTAGAAAACAATTAAATAATGCCAAGAGATTTGAAAGTTAACAGAAGATAATTTAAAGCGACAAAAAAAGTTGACTGTTGAAATCAAGTAGCTCAAGAGCAAGAAAATCGGCAAAGAAAAAAGAAAACTTAACGGCTGATAAATCAAACCTGAGAGCAGAAATAAAAATCCAAAGCCCATCAGATAAGGCAAAATCGGAACAATTAAAAGATTGCTAAGGGGAGAAACCAAAGAAAAAAAGCCGAAGTTATAAATCAAAATTGGCAAAGTAAAAATTTGGGCAGCAAAAGTCATTGAGAGAAGCTCGCTTATACTACCAAAACCATATTCGGAGAATTTGAGTTTGTTAAACCAATTGCGGAAAACCGGGAGCAAATAAATTATTCCCAAAGTTGCCAGAAAAGAAAGCTGGAAACCGATATTATATCTCAAAAGCAAAGGGTTAAAAGCCAGAATTATAACGGCTGTAAATAACAATGCCCTGCCGTTCTGCCTCTCTCTGCCGATTTTCTGGCAAAAAAGAAACATTGAACCCATAACTCCGGCCCTGAAAGCGGAAGGTTGAGTTCCCGTTATAAAAATGAAAAGCCAGAGAAAAAATAAAGCGAAATAGAAACTCCTCCCCCGAGATAACCCTATTGCCATCCCCAACCAGAGCAAAATACCGCTTAGAATAACTATATGCATGCCCGAGATAGCCGTTATATGACGGACTCCTACTTTGTTAAGTTTTTCTTTCCACTCCGATGAGATTTTTCTTTTTTCGCCCAGAAGGATGGCAACTAAAATTGACGATTGGGGCGGTGAAAAATTTTGATAAATGAGATTTTTTAATTTTTCTTTCAGAGGAAAAATTCTTTCTTCAATCGGCAAAAATATCGGAGAAATATTCTGAACTTGAGTTGTTTGCGAGTAGTTTTGAGACGTTTGGAAAACTGAAAATTGAGATTGAAAACCAGAATGTTTTGCTCTTTCGGTGTGAAAAATGCCAAATCCCAAAACCATCAAACATACTCCGAAGACAATAACAACTTTTTTAAATTCTTTTTCTCTAAAGAAAAATGCTAAAAAAGAATAAAAAATCCCCAAAACAAGAATTTCGCAAATTATCAATTCGGGAAGATTTAAAAAAGAGGAAATAAAAATCCCTGCTAAAAAACAGAGAAGAATCAAAAGAAAAATCTTAGAAGGAGACATGCTGATGTTTTTTCTTTCCGGCAAAAAGTTTGATTAGAAGAATTCCGCTTAGAAAACCAGCGATATGAGCCCAGTAAGCTACGGATGTTTCGGTGCCGATATATAAAAGTTGATATAAAAACCAGATACCGATAAATATTAAAACAGGGACGGCAATTAAATGAATATAAAAGAAAACAGGAACAAGACTTACAATTTTATGTTTTGGAAAAAGAATTAAATATCCTCCTAAAATCCCGGAAACGGCTCCTGAAGCTCCAACAGCCGGAATTGTTTTCTCAGGAGCTAAAATTAAATAAACCAAAGCCGAAATAGTGCCGCAGAGGAGATAAAAAGTTAAAAGTTTTAATTTTCCCAACCTTTTCTCCAGATTGTTGCCGAAAATCCATAAAAACCACATATTGCCTAAGAGATGGCCTATTCCAACATGTAAGAACATAGAACTGAATATAGTAAAAAGACCTTCTCCCTCAATAATTCTTTCGGGAATTAAACCATAATCCTCAATAATTCCCTCAAGATTGGGTAAAGATATAAAAAATAAAGAGATATTTAAGAGTATTAAAATTAAAATAACCCAAGATTTTTTTCCCGGGATTTTAACCTGTTGATAAAGAGGAAACATATTTTAAGATAACCATAACGCCGGCTGATATAAGCCCTTGTTTTCTAAGAGGCCGGCACTATTTATCTAACCTGACAGACATCAAAAAAAGGAGAAATTATTTTTTGAAGAGAAAAAAGAAATTCCTCCGGATAAGGTTCAATTTGAGAAAATTGAGGATCAATAGTTCTTTCTTTGTGAAAATTTTGTAAAACATATTTTTTAGCCGGAGCAAGCCAGTGAACAATTTTTATAATATCATTTTTAGTCAAAAGCTTTGGAACAACGGTTGTCCGGAACTCATAATCTACTTTATCTTCTTTTAAAATACTCACGCTTTCTTCTATTTTGTTTAAAAGATAGTTTTTGGAACAATTTTTAAAACCAACAATCTTAGGATATTTTCCTTTTGGTCCTTTGATATCCATAGCAATATAGTCAACCAAATTTTTCTCAATTAAATTTCTTAACATCTCGGGATTTGAACCGTTGGTATCAATTTTTATTTGATAACCCAAAGTTTTTATTTTTTTACAAAAATCGGGTAAACCCTGATGTACAGTCGGTTCGCCCCCTCCGATACAAACTCCTTCCAGCCATTGTTTTTTTTCTTTTAAAAACTGGAAAAAATCTTTTTCCGGAATCGGCAGGTGCTTCTCAATTACCTCCGGCACGACAAGCTCCGGATTATGACAGAATAGACAACGATAATTACATCCTCTTAGAAAAACCGTACAAGCAATCCTTTTGGGAAAATCAATTAGAGTTAATTTTTGGAGACCGCCGATTTCCATAAGATATATTTTTATTTTATTTTTAGAGAAACAGATTCCCCGAGGAATTATTTTTTAACCTCAAAGGTCTTTCTTTCCTTGAATTCTTCCTGTTTGCCGAAATTGAATTGCTGAACCGGCCTGTAATATCCTACCACTCTGGAATAAACTTCGCAAGGTTGTTTAATAGTACATTTTGGACAAGTCCAATGTTCCCCCATTAAGTATCCGTGAACAGGACAAATTGAGAAAGTTGGGGTGAAAGTGATATAAGGAAGATGAAAATTTTGAAAAATTTTTTTGGTTAGTCGCTTGACTGTTTCTATCTCGGAAAGTCTTTCGCCTAAAAATATGTGTAAAACTGTGCCGCCCGTGTAGCGACATTGGAGATCATCTTGAAGTTTCAATGCCTCAAAAATGTCATCGGTGAAATTCACCGGAAGCTGGGTTGAGTTAGTATAATAAGGATTATCTTTCGTGCCGGCTGTAATAATATCCGGATATTTTTCTTTGTCTTTTAAAGCCAGACGGTAGGCAGTTGATTCAGCAGGGGTTGCTTCTAAATTGTAAACATTGTTGGTATCTTTCTGATATTTGACCAGTTTTTTTCTCATAAAATCCATAACTTCTAAACTAAATTTTTTCCCTGCTTTTGTTCCAATACTTTCGCCAAGAAAATTCAAAAGGGCTTCATTCATGCCGACCAGACCAATGGTTGAGAAATGATTGGCATAATAACCGCCTTTCATTTTTTTCACTCCGTTTAAATAAAATCTTGAGTAAGGATATAAGCCTTTTTCAATAAAATTCTCTATGGTTTTTCTTTTTATCTCCAGAGATTTCTGAGCCAAGTCCATTACTTTCTCCAATCTTTCAAAGAATTCTTTTTTTGTTTTTGAAAGATAACCGATTCTGGGCATGTTGATGGTAACAACCCCTATGCTCCCGGTTAAACTTCCCGAACCAAATAATCCTCCGCCACCCCGATTATGAAGCTCTTTTAGATCGAGCCTCAATCTGCAACACATTGAGCGGACATCTTCCGGTTTCATCTCTGAGTTAATGTAGTTGGCAAAATAGTTTGTACCATATTTTGCCGTTGCTTCAAAAAGAATGTCAAAAGAAGGATCATCCCAAGGAAAATCCCTGGTTATGTTAATAGTTGGAATCGGAAAATGAAAAGGTCTGCCTGATTTATCCCCCTCAAGCATCACTTCATATAAAGCCCTATCAAACATTTTCATTTCTTCCTCAAATTCTCCATAGGTCTCTTTCTGGGGTTTACCTCCTATAATTACCGGTTGTTTGGCAAAAACAGGAGAGGGTTTGAGGTCTAAAGTAATATTAGAAAAAGGACATTGGAACCCTACTCTGGTCGGAATAGCCATATTGAATAAAAATTCCTGAATAGCTTGTTTTGTCGCCGGATAGTCCAAGTTATCGTAACGAATAAAAGGAGCCAAAAGAGTGTCAAAATTTGAAAAAGCAACTGCTCCAGCAGTCTCGCCCTGAAGGGTGTAGAGAAAATTAACTGCCTGTCCCAAAATGCTTCGGAAATGTTTTGCCGGGGCGGCTTCAATTTTCCCGCTCACCCCACCAAAACCTTTCATCAAAAGATCATAAAGGTCCCAACCGCAACAGTAGGGACCTAAAGTATCAAGGTTATGAATATGATAATCTCCTGCTTCGTTTGCTTCTCTTATTTCCTTGGTGTAAATTTTATTCAACCAATATTTTTTAACAATATAAGAAGTGCCGTAATGATTCAATCCCTGTAAAGAGAAAGCCATATTAGCATTCTCTTGAACTTCCCAGTCCAATTTTCCAAGATATTGGTCAACTTTATCTACCGCCTCCTCGGAAGCAACAACCGCTTCTCTGATTTTTCTTCTCTGTTCTCTATATATAATATAAGCTCTGGCAGCTTTAACCAAGTCTTCCAAGATTAAAACTTCCTCAACGATATCCTGAATCTGTTCCACGGTTGGTATTTCATCGGCTTTAAATCTTCTGTTCAAAACCTCAACTACCTTATCGGAAACTTTCTTTGATTTTTTCCCGTCTCCTTCGTTACTTGAAGTGAGAGCTTTAAAAATAGCCTGGGTGATTCTATTTTGGTCAAATTCAACTAAGGTACCATCTCTTTTTCTAATTTTTTCAATTTTATTTTTCATAATCTAAAAAAATTATCTATTTTATCAAATTATGTTGTCTTCCAAATAATTACTGCACGCGTGGAAAATTTTTCATTTCTTCCTCGCTTGTAATTATGTTCTTTCTCAATAAATAATTACTTCGCTCGGTCGAAATCGAAAAATAAATTTTTCATTTCTCCCTCGCTTGTAATTATAGTATTGTATCAAATAAAAAAAAGAGGTGTCAAATGACCCTTTTTTGAAACCTTTCAAAAAAACTTTTATTCCACCCCGGTGGCAATCAAATTGACCTTAATTTCTCCTTTAGCTAAAGATTTGTCTTCGGAAACTCCAAAAATTATCTTTGTTTTTTGATTGGCGATTTTTTTAATAAAATTAGCTACCAGATTCACTTCGAACAAAGCAACATCTCTGCCACCGACATTAAATAAAATTCCTTTTGCCTTCTTGGGGATAAAATCAAGCAAAGGAGATTGCAAGGCGCGACTGGCAGCTGAAAGCGCTCTCTGCTCGCCTTTTGCTTTTCCTATCCCAAATAAAACTCTGCCCGAATTTCTTAATATTTCTTCTAAATCAGCGAAATCAACACTGATAATCCCCGGCAGAGAGAGTAAATCAGAAATTCCTTCCAAAGCTTCGATTAAAACTTTATCAATTTTTAAAAAAGCTTCCTCAACCGAAGTGGTCTTGCCTGAAACTTTTAAAATACGGTCATTGGGAATTGTCAGAAAAGCATCAACGTTCTTCTTAAGAATTTCTAATCCCCATTTTGCTATTCTCCGTCTTAAATTTCCTTCAAAAGAAAATGGAAGAGTAACAACAGCTATAGTCAAAACCTTCATCTCTCTAGCTATTTCTCCCAAAACAGAAATACCGGGAGTTCCGGAACCACCGCCCAGTCCACAGGTTAAAAAAACAATTTCTGCCCCTTTTAAAATCTCTCTTAATTTTTCTTGACTTTCCCTTGCTGCCATCATCCCCAATTTGCAATCCATCCCTGCACCTAAACCTCCGGTTGTTTTTTCCCCGATTAAAATTTTATTCGGAGAAGAATTGTTTTTTAAAACCTGGGCATCAGTATTTATAGAAAAAAATTCGGCTCCTTTCAAAGGGTTGGAGGCCATTCGAGAAATCGTATTACAACCCGCTCCTCCGATACCAATCACTTTTAACTTTGGTTTAAACATACTTTATACTTTTAGGGTAAAAAAATTTTAAAAACATTCTTCAATCTGGTTACTATACCTTCCCCCTCCTTGCCTTCATTTTCTTCATCAAAATCAAAACCGGAAAGTAAAAGCCCTGCACAACAAGAAAAACTTGGTTCTTCTAATCCTGAAATTCCTTTAGGACCGGACAAATAACAAGGAAGTTCAAATTTTTGTTTGGCAAATTCCGTTATTTTAGGCAAAGAAGCTCCTCCACCAGTTAAAATAACTCCGCCGGGTAAAATTGTTTCTTTAGAAATCTTCTTGAGTCTCTTTGCCACTTCAGAGAAAGTTTCTGAAAGTCGGGACCTTATAATGTTTCTTAAAAAACTTCTTGGGAAAGAAAGTTCTTTTTCCGGGATTTCAATTTTCCCCTTCTTAATTTTTGACTTTTTCGTTGAAAAATCAACAACTCCAAATTCTTTTTTTACTTCTTCGGCCGTGGCTATTTCGGTTCTCAAACCGATAGCAATGTCATTGGTAATATTTGAGCTCCCCACCGGAAAAACTGCGAAATCTATTAAATCTCCCTCTCCGAAAACAGAGAGAGAGGTAGTTCCTCCCCCCATATCAATTACTGCTACCCCCAGTTCTTTCTGTTCCGAAGTCAAAACAGCACGGGAAGAAGCCAGAGGAGAAGGAATAATATATTTAATTTCCAGACCTGCTTCAAAAAGTGATTTTTCTAAATTTTCCAGAACCGGAGAAAAAGCACAGATTAAAACAACTTTTGCCTCCAGACGAATTCCCTGTAAACCTAATGGGTCTTTTATTCCTCTTTCCCCATCAACTATAAACTCTTGAGGTATAACATCAATGATTTCTTTGTTTGATGGCAAATTAACTGCCTGAGCAGCCTGAAGAACCCTGTCAATGTCCTCTTTGGAAATTTTCTGGTCGGCTCTTGAAACAGAAACTAACCCTTGGCTATGAATACTGAAAAGGTGAGAACCGCCAATATTAACAACTGCCTTTTTAATCTTAATTCCTTTTGATTTTTGAAGCCCTTCTTTTAATCTTGTTAGAACTTCTCCTATTTTTTTGGGGTCATAAATTTCCCCTTTTCTAACTCCAACTGAATGAGGAATTTCATCTTTAGCAAGAATACTGACTTCTTGAGTGTCTCTGGTTTTTTGACCAACTAAAATCTTAGCTGAGTTTGTTCCTATATCTATAGCAGTAAGAATGTTAGATTTAGCCATAATTAAACCTTTGATTCGCCCCTTATCTCCTTTTTGTTTTTCCTTAATCTGTTTTCATTCCTTTTTTGGGCTCGTGCTATCAAAATTTTAAATCTTCTCTTTAAATTTATCAAATTTTTTAAACTTCTCAAAATAGTATTTTTCTCTTTTCCTCATTTTTTCGGCTATTTTTTCTGATTCTTCATCGGAATAACCCAAAAGATGTAAAACCCCGTGAATTAAAACTCTGGAAAATTCTTCCTCAAAGGGAATATTTAATCTCCGAGAATACTTTTTCACTTCTCTGGGGCAGATAACAACCTCTCCTAAACTTTCTGTTTTTTTTAATTCCGGTTTAAAAATCTTTTCAAAAGAAAACCGCACCTCCGGAAAAGACAATACATCAGTAACTCGATTTTTGCCGCGGTATTTTTTGTTCAGTTTTCTCATTCTTCCCGGACCGATGAAAGCAATAGAAATATCCCCCTCCTTTTTTTCCTCTTTTAAGATTTTCTCAATAATCTTCTTTACAAACTTTTTGTCAATTTCAACTTCGGTTAAATTATTTATCTCAATCATAATTTACCAAGCTTCTTTAATTTTTCATATTCTTTCCTTTTCTCCTCTCTCCTTAAAGCCGACCTCCTGAGCAACTGGCGGCTTTTTTCTTTTTCTTTAAATCTTCTTTTTCTAGCCTCAAGCAGAATGCCGCTTTTTCTAATTTTTTTTCCGAAGCGGTAAATCAAACTTTGAGAGGTTTCTTTGAGTTGTTTCTTAACTTTTAAAGGCATAATTTATATTATTAAATTTAGAATAGCAGAGTTTTCTATATTTGAAAGACTGCTATTTATGGCATCCTAATTGGCCTGCCGGACAAAAGATGTAAATGTAAATGGTCAATTATCTGCCCACCTTTTCTACCGACATTAAAGACCAACTTGTAACCTGTTATCTTTTTATCTTCAGTGATTTTTTTGGCAACTTTGATTAAATCAACTACTATATTTTCAGAACCTGGCGATTTTATTGAAGATATGTGCTTTTTGGGAACAATCAGAAGATGAATTGGAGCTTTAGGATTTATGTCTTTGAAAACCAATACCTTTTTATCTTCATAAACTATCGCCGAGGGCACTTCTTTATTAACGATTCTACAAAAAAGGCAGGTCATAAAATTAAAACAGAAACTATTTTTTAATTTTCCTTTTCATCTCATTTATTATTTTTTCTGTGGGTACGGTTTTCTGGCTACCTGTTTTCATATCCCGGATAATTATTTTTCCCTCAAGAGACTCTTTCTGGCCAAGAATCAGAACGTACCTTACCTTCATTCTGTCAGCCGTTTTTAATTGTAAAGAAAGCGAATCTTTATGTAAGCTCTCAGCAACCTTAATTTTTTCTTTTCGGAACTCCTCAAAAAGTTTCAGGGCTTTTCTTTTGGCAAGATTTCCAACCTGAGCTAAGAAAATCTTTTCTCGAGAGGGTTTAGAAACTTTCTTACTCTCTTTTTTCATTAAACCTACCAATCTTTCCAAGCCCAGAGCTCCCCCGCAGGCCGGTGTTGGTTTGCCGCCCAACAATTTTACCAAATCATCGTATCTCCCTCCACCCGCTACGGCATTCTGCGATCTCCCTTCTTCCAGTTCGGGGAAGAATTCAAATACGGTTCTGGTGTAGTAGTCCAATCCCCGAACCAAATAAGGATTTAGATTATAAGGTATTTCCAATTCTTCAAGAGTTTCAAGAACGTTCTTAAAATGACTGTGACATTCTTTACAAAGGTGATCAAGAATCTGGGGAGCTCCCTTTCTTATAATTCTCTGACATTTTTCTTCTTTACAATCTAAAACTCTCAAAGGGTTCTGCTTTAATCTTCTTTTACAATCCGAACAAAGAGAATTACGGTAACCTTTCAGATAATTAATCAGAACTTTCTTGTAGTAAGGACGACACTGCGAATCACCGATACTGTTTATTTCAATACCTAAATTACGCAAGCCAAGATTCTTAAGGATATTGTTAAAAATTTGAATAACCTGAACATCTGTAATCCAGGAAGGACTTCCTAAAACTTCAAATCCTATTTGATAAAATTGACGAAATCGCCCCATCTGAGGTCTTTCGTGTCTAAAAAATGGACCGAAATACCAGAGTTTAACCGGCTTGGGCTCGCTTTCCATTCCGTGTTCAAGATAAGCCCTGACTACCGAAGGAGTACCATCGGGCCTCAGGGCCAAAAGGTCTCCTCCTTTTGTTCTCAAAGTAAACATCTGCTTCTGGACAATATCGGTGCTCTGTCCCGTTCCTTTTTCAAAAATTGCTGCTTGCTCTAAAATCGGAGTTTCAATTCTTTTGAAATTATAAAAATCGGCTATATCCTGGCAGACCTTTTCAATTTTTTGAAAATACTTCAACTCCTCTTCAAAAAGATCTCTCATGCCGGTTGGTGATTGAAATTTTACCATGTTTATAATTTAAAATTTAGAGATTTAATAATTCGGAGTTGGAAAATAAGCCATAGCAGTTGGCGGAAAAGCACGGAAAGCGACTTTGCCGATAATATTTTCTCTCGGTAAAGGCCCCCAGTTTCTGGAATCAAAAGCTTGGGGCCGGTTGTCGCCCAAAACAAAATATTCATCTTTTCCAAGTTGAATTTCTTTTGTGCCCAGAATAAACTCCCTACTAAGATAATCCGATTCATCTAAAACTATCTCTCTGCCCGATTTATCAATAATCATTATTTCCTTCCCTTTTAAAATAATTTTTTCTTCGGGCAAGCCGATAATTCTTTTAATGAACTTCTCCGATGGATGTTTCGGATAGCGAAAAACAATTACTTCCCCTCTTTCGGGCTCCCTGAAATGATACGTAAATTCGTCAACAATAAGATAATCATTATCGTAAAAATTAGGTTCCATACAAGGACCTTTAACAATAAAGGGCTGAAAAATAAAATAGCGAATAGGAATTACTATCACCAGAGCCAGAATGACAATTTTCAGCACCTCTTCAAAAAATAATAATGTTCCTTTTATACTCATAATATTAGTTGATTATGTTCTTTCTCAATAAATAATTACTTCGCTCGGTCGAAATCGAAAAATAAATTTTTCATTTCTCCCTCGCTTGTAATTATGTTCTTTTCCAATAAATAATTACTTCGCTCGGTCGAAATCGAAAAATAAATTTTTCATTTCTCCCTCGCTTGTAATTAT
>CAYQUV010000017.1:11723-15786 GCA_964421005.1 uncultured Candidatus Saccharibacteria bacterium | reverse complement strand
TTTCAGAATTATGACAGAGAAACAAGATTAAAGATGTTCGGTGAGAGTCTTGTGGAGCTATAAGGGGAGAGCGATGCCAGATAATAATCAAGAATATGAATGGTTGTACAATGCTCCGGTGTATGTGTGGTCTGATACGGGCGGAACTTCTATTGAAGAGCAACGCCCAGATTTCCACGCAATAGAGCACCCAAGAGATATTGACCCTGAGCTGATACAAGAGTATGCGTATGACCCGTGCTGGTGTTATTATCAGACAAGGCAAGAGAAAAGAACAAAGAGAAAATTATTTTTTGGCATTGAGCTTGAAGTCGAGATGCCGATAGAGGCGGCTACAAGTAAAGCCGTGCAAGATAAAGTCGTTAAACGTCTGAGAAAATTGCCGAATTGGCTGTACTTCAAATATGATAGCAGTTTAAGATTTGGTGTAGAGTTAGTATCGCACCCTTTGTCTTGGGCTTGGCTGATGCAGAATAAAGAGAAATGGCTGCCTGTTTTTGATTTAGTAAAAGCGGGGTTTAGAAGCTATAATGTTGGGACGTGTGGAATGCACGTACATCTGTCGAAGCGGGCATTTGGGTGTTACCATTTGTATAAGTTTATGCAGTTTATTTATAATCGCCATAATAGCAGCTTTATTTTATGGATGAGTCAGAGAACTCCAAAAACATTAGAACAGTGGGCGAACAGACGTTACTCTAATAATGCCATTAAAGGTTGGGTTTTTGCTGGTGGTTCTGATTATGAGACGCACCACGCAGCAGTCAATTTGTATCGTGGGTTCACTGTCGAATTGCGAATTTTTAGAGGTACGTTGAATCCGAGTAGTTTTTGGAAAAATGTTGAGTTTACAAAAGCTCTTTATGATTTTTCAATGAACGCACCATTAGAACAGATGGTGTACGAAGATTTTATGAATTGGTTGTTGCCGCAAAAAAAGTCTTATCCAAATTTGTGGCGGTTTATAGCTAATCGAAAACCTTTATTTGAGGAGATAATTACTGAATGTGTGTGATAGTTTACAAACCTGCCGGAACTACAATAACACGTCGGATGTTAAAGGCGTGTTATGAGACTAACGATGACGGGGCCGGTATGGCCTTTGCGGTTAATAACAGGCTATATGTATCTCGTGGCTATTTTGGGTTTCGTAGGCTCTATAGATATTTTCGCAAGATAGAGCGTACTTATCCTGAGGCCAATATCTTGCTGCATTTCCGCCTTGCAACAAGTGGCGGAGTGAGTGCGGATAAATGCCACCCGTTTTATGTGAATGAGAATCTGGCATTTGCTCATAATGGAGTTTTTCCGAAAATGGGAAGCGATGTTGAATCGGATACGCAGGAGTTTAATCGAACAATCTTACAATGCTTGCCAGAAAATTTCCTTAAAAATGAGGAGATAAAGAATGAATTAGAAAGATGGTGTAAAGAAACAGGTTCTAAGTTGGCGTTTATGGATAATAAAGGAGAGGTTACACTACTTAATGAGGACGGCGGAGTGTGGGAAGACGGGATATGGTTTAGCAATATGATATGGAAGTGGACAAACTATGATAATTATGATATAGAAACGACCTACGATTATGGGAAGAATGTGTACATTTCAAAGTATCAAGGGCGATGTGAGATTTGTGGTCTGTCGTTTCCACTTTCAGAACTAAGATGGGATTCTGTTATTAGCGGTTGGATGTGTGAAACGTGTGCTATAAGAGAGAGAGCCAAAGCGTCGTATTACTCTGTATGTAGTTTTTGCGGTGGCAAGTATAAACACAACGAGGGCAAGTATGTATCTTACGGGACATTTTATTGCCATTCTTGCTGGAACATTATACGGAATAAGACTATCGTTTGCCCTATTTGTGGCTGCAATACGGTCTTAGACGAGAGTGGACGTTGTAGCGTTTGTTGTAGTAGAGTTGATTGTGAGGATTTGATGTTTGTTGACGATTTGTGTTAATTGTGGAGAAGCAAAATGAAATATCAGAATCGTATAAAGGTGTATGTTATACAGTTAGACATTTATTATTATAATAAGAGGGCCGGTTGGGGGCCGCTCCGAGAAGCAACGTTTTTTGAATCTGAAGATGCTGCTAAAAGGTTAATAGATTTTAGAACAATGGTAGGTTCGGCTTATTGTCATTGGAAACAAGCACGAGTTTTGCCAGTAGAGATTAAAGTAGAGGAGAAAGAGGATGATTCTACGAAATGAATATAATTATCCGGCGGCCATTATGAAGGCAGTGCAGGCAGAAATTTATAAGCCACGAGAAGGAGTGCTTCGTGTTAGTGAACTGATAGACTCACCACTGATTAAGCAACTGATGTTAAAATTCTGGGATAAAATAGAAATTGACGTGGACGAAGTAGTATCATCCTCGCTGTTCGGGACTGCTTTTCATAAGTTTCTGGCTGGCTTTGAATCTAATGCAATGATTGAACGCCGCTGGTCTGTGAATATAGGCGACTATATTATAACAGGGCAAACGGATATTTATAAGCCGGATGAAGGATACATTGAAGATATAAAAACCCAGTCTGCCTGGGCTTTTGTCTTTGGCAATAAGAATTGGGAACGCCAGTTGAATTGCTATGCCTATTTGATACGCCAAAACGGGTATCCTGTAACAAAGCTCTACATAAATAGTTTCTTGCGGGATTGGAGCAAATACGAAGCGATGAAAGGTAGGAATAAGGATTATCCTAAACACAAGTTTCACCGTATTCAGTTGCCTTTATGGAAAAACGAAAATATTGAGCGGTATATCAAAGAACGAGTAGAGCTACATAGGCGGGTAGCAAAGGGCAGAGAGTATGTCTGCACACCAGAAGAGCGGTGGCAACGCCCAACAACATACGCTTTGAAAAAGAAGGGAGTCAAAACGGCCCGCCGTGTCCTTCCGTCTTATAAGGAAATGGTACAATACATAAAAGAAAAAGGCTTGACAAAGGACTGGGAATCTGGTAAAATATATGTAGAGAAAAGGGAAGGATGTAATGTTAGATGTGAAAATTATTGTATAGTAAGAAATGTATGTCCCTATAGAAAAAAGGAGCAGGTATGATTAAGAAAACTGTTAGATGTGTTAAATGTGGTGTGGAGTGTACGGCTAAAGCCAGCTCATATAATGAGCTAATGAAAACTAAGTGGTACTGTGAGAAATGCTATGACCAGTACGTTCTTAAGAAAAGTCCCTTTTTATCTACATTAGATAGGTTGAAAAAGTTTCGTATAAAAGAACCGGAACCTATTACAATTAGTAGTGTCGATAATAAGTTAATTTTTAAGGAGTAAGCAAATGGCAAAAGCAAAGAAAGCTGCAAAAGCCAAACCGCCGGAGAATAATAATATGGAGTTATGGAATCAAGTATGTGAAACGAACCCTGCTATCACTAAGCGGGTAAATCAGCGAGGCGGCTTCACTGCTATTGATGCTCAGTCGCAGATTAAGAGAGCCACCGAGTTGTGGGGGCCGTTTGGAAATAAGTGGGGCCTTCGCTCTTTAGGATTTAACTATATCTACGAACAACCGGCTGGCAAAATAGTAGGCATTTCTTTAGTAGGAGAATTTTATTATCCTGATGGGCAATTTCCTATAGCATCTGATATGCCGTACCGCCCCAACGATGAGTGTTTCAAGAAGCTACAGACAGACTGTATTACAAAAGCTCTGTCAAGATTGGGATTTAATTCTGATGTATTCGAGGGGAAATTTGATGATAGTAGATATGTTGCAGAGCTATCTAAGAAGTATGGGGGCGAGCGAGATAAAGCTCCGGCCGTTAAACAAGCAAAGCCAGCAGATACTAAGGCGGTTATGAAGACGCTTTTTGATACTTATTCTGAGCTTGCTAAAACAAGCGGGCGAAGAGTAGAGATGGGCCTATTAGAACACAAAATCATAGAGGAGTTTGGCAAGTTGCCTACTCGGATGGAATCTGTTGCTACTGTAATTGACAGAATACCCGTAGAAGATGTTTCTGTCCCTAACGACGGTTCTGTAAGTGCCGATTTAGATGGGCCAGAACCGGCAATTAAAGGTCTTGATGATTAAGGAGAAAGA
>CAYQUV010000017.1:3523-11623 GCA_964421005.1 uncultured Candidatus Saccharibacteria bacterium | reverse complement strand
GCTGATTTTGATGTAGCCATCAATCAGCCTAATGATGAGACTACGTTTGTAAGATGTACTGCGTTTGGCAAATTAGCAGAAAACGTGAGTGCCTATCTTGATAGGGGTTCTCGTGTTTTGGTAAATGGCTCTCTACGTACTGAGCGATGGGAAAATAGTGAAGGTACAAAACGTAGTAGGCTAAAAGTTGTAGCTTTTAGCGTAATATTCTTAGATAGGAAAAAGTCGAATAGCACCGATACGGGCGGCTCGAACAACGTGAGCGGGTTAGACGACGATATACCATTTTAGACAAATGAGAATATTTGGGATGAAAAATGTCCATAATAAAAGTGGCAGATTATTTGCCAAAGGTAGTGCAGAGCCTATCAAACAAAGCTATTGGGCTTTCAACTGGGCTTCCCCGCCTTGATAAGAAAATCTGTGGGCTAAGTCCTGCTGAGTTAGTTATTCTGGCCGGACGCCCTGGTTTGGGGAAAACAAGTCTGGCTATTGGTGTGGGTTTGCATATCAGCAGGACGGGAAATGTTTTGATATTTAGCCTGGAGATGAGTGCAACAGTTTTGATTGAGCGGATGCTTGTCAATTTATCGCGTGTCGATTATAGACGTTTGAAGGCCGGAGCATTATCAAAGAACGAGAAGAGCCGATTAGAGGTTGCCCAAAAAGAACTGTCAAAACGAAAGCTGTTTATTAACGACAACGCTCTTGTTACACCGGCGGATATAGATAAGCAAATACAGCTATTGAACGTAAACCCAGAGGATACAATAAATTGCGTGTTAATTGATTATTTACAACTGATGGCACTATCTTGTCCTGCGGAGAATCGTAATCAAGAACTATCAGTAATCTGTCGGCATTTAAGAGCTGTTGGAAAAAAGTATAATATCCCGATTGTGTTATTGAGCCAGTTAAATCGGGCCGTTGAATTTCGAGAGAACAAGCGTCCACAACTCAGCGACTTGCGAGATTCTGGTAGCATTGAGCAGGACGCAGATATTGTGCTTTTATTATATCGGCCAGGCTACTATAAACAAATACGAAGCCCAAATGCAATAGACGATGGGGCGGCAGAGATTATAGTGGCTAAAAATCGAAACGGTCCCACCGGAGTAGTAAACTGTATGTGGGATTCGCATTGTATGGCTTTTTCAGAAGGAGTCCCATTGGGAGAATTTTAGAATGATTACATACTCGACTATCAACCTTAATGACTTGAGGATTGTCCGAGAAAACGAGCAGATGATTATTGCTTACTGCCCGTTTCATAATGATAAAAGCCGCCCTAATCTACAGGTGGATAAAACAGGTCCGTATGCGGGGCGGTTTATATGTTGGGCGTGCGGAGCAAAGGGGGCCGTCAAGGGATTACATATTGAGCACAAAGAGCCACGAGTAGTTGTTTCTGTTGAATGGGAGATGTTAAGCCATATTTATCGTACCCATTTGACTAAAGCAGCACTATCCCGCTTGATGGATTATTGGAGTCTTAGGCATAAAGAAACACTATTTAGGATGGCGGTAGGTTGGACTGGGCAAGCCTGGTCTTTTCCTCTTTATGATGATTTGTTTAAGATTATTGGCATACAGCGTGTGTACCCTGAGGGGCACAAACGAACAGTGCGAGGCAGCAGAATGGGGCTACTATTACCGGCCCAGGTATGCTGGTATAGGCCGATAATAATTTGCGAGGGCGTTTCAGATACAGCAACTGCGATAGATATAGGACTTAATGCTATCGGCAAGACGTGTGCTACGGGCGGAGATAATATACTAAAGTCGCTTGTCCCCTCTACTTTGTCTGTAGCCATTATGGCAGATAATGATGATGCGGGGATAACAGCAGCAGAAAAACTAAAAAAAGAGTTGACAAACAAAGATAGAGATGTTACAATAATAATACCGGAGAAGGGAAAAGACCTAAGGGAATGGGTTAAGATAGTAGGAGCTGAAAATGTCAAAAAAAGAATTAGAGCGTAGAAAAAAGTTATCAAAAACCTGCTCGGATATAAAGAGAGAGGCGTACTTCTCTGCGTTTGGCGACAAGTGTATGATTTGTGAGCGACAACTTAATAAGAGAAATTGGTGCAGACATCATACAGATTATGAGCAGAACTTGATTGTTCTTTTGTGTCGAGGATGCCACGCCTGGGTTCACGGCAAGCGGGCATATAGTAAGGCTTTTTATGAAGAGTACGGGAAAGACAAGGCTCCGTTGATATTTGCGAAGGCTGTCGTCAAAGTCTATAAAAAAGCCAAACCGGATTTGAAAATAAGGAAAGTTGCAGGAGCAGCTTGTGCTCATTGTGCAAAAGCTACTAAAAGGTAGGAGAAACAAAAATGAGAACTGTGCTGATAGTGTCAATGCTTATTATTGTAGGATGTGCAATACCGCCAAAACGGGATAGTCCCGACAGTGCTCCGCCTACGCCATCAGAGCGGCTATACGATTCCATAAAAAAGTCTAATTGGCTGGTTACATTGTCCATCTTAGGGATAGCCGCCGGAGTATTTGCTTTGATAAACGGTGCAGCTAAATTAGGGGCGGCCTCTATAGCGGCGAGTGCTACCAGTCTATACCTATCTCTGGCTGTAGCACGGTACGCGGAGTGGATGGCCGTTTGTGGGCTAATTGGCTCGATTGCTGCGGCGTTGTTTAGTATTGTGGCACGGCGTAGAGCGTTGTTTGAGATTATTGAAGGAAATGAGATATACAAAAAGATTATTGAAGCCAACCCAAAGGCTGCTTATAAACAGTCTTTTGCCAGTGTGCACGATGACGTACAGTCCAAAAGCACACGTAAATTAGTGGCAGACGTAAGAGCATCAATTAAAAAGTCTAAAGTGTAAAGGAGATGACTATGGGAAACATTTTCGAGAACATTGTGTTGTTGGTGGTCGGTGTTCTGGCAGGTTATATTGGTTATCCTTTGCTAAAGGCTTTGATTCGCCGACTATCGAAAAGAGTAGAAGAGTAGCTTAAGTAAGTAGGGCCGCCAGCGGCGTGTGGGAAACGCACGGGCAAGATGCCAGACCAGGGACGCCTGGATGGGATGGGTTATCCGGCATAGGCTGGAACGTAGGCATCAGCAGGTTCGATTCCTGCCTGGCGGTTTTAGAAAGTGTAAAATAAAGAGGAGTAAAACTCAATGAAATGCTATAAAATACAACTATCTATAGAGCTTTGGAATGATAACGAAAAAGTATGTGATGTAGAAAGTATTGATGTAGCAACAGTTAAAACAAGAAGACGTGCAGAAATTATTTTTGATGCAAGCGACGATATTATTCGTACACTTAGACACCATTTACCAGTAAAGCTGGAGATTGACTGAAAAATATAAGGACGGAAATTATGTTTAAGTTAAAATTTGTTGAGAAATGTTGTGCGACTTGTCGATATTATCGAATTGGTAAAATACACAGTGATACGTCTGCAACGGTTTCTCACTGTCTTTTACTTGGTCGTACTCTTTCTTTGACGGGCTGTATAGCAGACGATAGAGGTCGATATTGTGATGGTTGGAAAAGGCGGCCAAAAAAGTGGAATTGCTGGTATAAAAATAGAGACCCCTATTTGGACGACCCGTATATCTCGACAAAGACAATAGATAATCTGAGGAAAAGATATAGATTAGAGGACAAAAATGACAGAGAAAGCCAAGCATAAATCATCTGCCGGTAAGGGCGACCTGCCCCGCCCTCGGTTTATTTCTGATGAAGAATACTCCTTGCGTTTTGACCTGGCGTTTGGTATAATTAGTAGAGAGGAATTCGACAGAAGGTTGCGAGAATTAAGGGAGAAAGAAGATGAGTAAATTGACCGAAGGCACAAAATTTGATGGCGGCAAACTTAGAATGGATTTAATTCCGCCGGAATTTGAAGAAGCGGTTGCTGAAATTTTAACATATGGTGCTCAGAAATATGAGGATGAAAATTGGAGAAAGGGTATAAACTATAAAAGAGTATATGGGGCACTGCGGCGACATCTTTTGGCGTGGTGGAGAGGAGAGGACTACGATAACGAAACAGGATTTAGTCATTTGTGGCACGCCGCCTGCAACTTAGCGTTTCTAATTGTGTACGAGGCTCACCCCAGCGAATATAAAAAGTTTGACAATAGGTTTCTCTATAGCAGAAAGGATAATAAATAAAATGAAACGAATAAGAGCATATATGAGCCACGCTATACGGGGTCGCCTGGGATTAGATGCTGATGAAAAAACTATAAGCGAAAACTGCAATAAGGCGATTGTAGCGGGCACAATTATATCTTGTTGTGTGCCGGAGATAGATTTATATGTGCCTGCTCAGCACGATGAGTTTATCCAGATAGCTTATGATAAAGGATTTTTGACAGAAACCGAAATTCTGGATGTAGATTGCACAATTATAAGTAAGTGTGGTTTACTGCTTGTATATGATTGGCAAGGCCATATTAGCAGAGGGATGATGAGGGAAATAGAATATGCCAGAGAGCACGGCATACCTATAATTGCATTCTGTGATGTTACCGATATAGTAATTGAGGCAATTAAAGAGCTAATAGCGTTAAAAATAGGAGCAGAAAATGGATAAAATAGATTTACAAGAGCGGCTTAGAGAACCCTGGAAATACATAGAACCGTATCAGTACTCGCAAGTAAACCCGCTTCGGTTTTCTAAAGCAGAGTATTTACGGCGGCTAAACTGGCATTGCCCAAATCATAGACATAACGGATTGTCAACTGGGCATATCGCTTGTTACAATGCTGCTCACAACATTAAAGAACGAAAAGGATTTCTGGATATTGAGGCCAGTAATCTTGATGCTAATTTTGGTATCATTTTAAGCTGGTGCATTAAAACTATTGGCAAAGATGAAATATATTATGACTGTCTAACACCAAAAGATTTGCGGTCTGGTATAACAGACCGACGTATAGTTGAAACCCTGGTTGACCATTTTTGGAAATATGACCGTCTTGTTACTCACTATGGTTGTAAGTTTGATATTCCATTTATACGAACCCGTGCTTTGGTTCACAACATTTTATTTCCAGAATACGGCTATATCTGGCATACGGACGTATGGCGAATAGCACGTAATAAGCTCAGATTAAACTCAAACCGCCAGGGGTCTGTGGCTCGTGCTATTCAAGGGAAAGACATTAAAACTTCCATCCATCCAGAAAAGTGGCTACAAGTGCAGTTTGGTGGTGCACGGGAGCGAAAAGAGGCATTAGACTATGTACTACAGCACAATGAATATGATGTAAGACAGGGCGAGAAGAACTATCTTTTGCTGTTGCCATTTATTAGAGAAACCAAAACATCAATATAAGATGGAAAGAACAGTATTAAAAACCTATGATAAGTTGAAGTCCTGGCTTTGTAAGGTTTCGACATCAAAAGAATTGGCTTTAGATACAGAGCTTGTTGACCCTAACTGGCTCACCTTACAAATAGCTGGACTTAGCTTGTGCAATGGAAAGTATGCCTGCTACGTCGATTTGCACCAAAACAAAGATAAAGCCAAGATAATAGAGTACATCTCTCAATGGCTTAGCCGAGATACGTTAGAGTTATTGATAATGCACAATGCACCATTTGATTTGGCTGTTCTGAAAACAGTATTCGGTTTGCCAAAACAGCTTAAGAACCGATGGCGGATTTTTGATACGATGACTGTGGCCCATTTGCTGGATGAGCGTAAGCCAAAGTCTCTCAAATGGTTGGCCAACAACGTTCTCTATCTTAATAGGGACGAACGTGGTATAGCAGAGACGTTTCCAGAGGCGGTAAAGTACGGATTTAGCAATGAGACGTTTTACAAATACGCCATAGAGGATGCTGTTGAAACCTGGTTTCTTTACGAGTGGCAGTTGCCGCGTCTCCATAGAGAAAGACTTATAGGTTTGTGGTGTAACATTGAGGAGTCGTTTCAATGGTGTCTCAGAGACTTACTTCTCAACGGTATAGCAGCAGATAAAGATGAGATGCTTCGCTTACAAGACCAAATAAGGAAGCATATTTTTGACTTAGAGATTAAGCTCTATCAGATAGCAGGGGTTGATTATGACATACAGCCGGATTTGTATGGTGGCCACCCAACGATAAACGCTGATGTCAATCTGAAATCGCCTGCACAGTTGGCAAAACTCATCCAAGAGAAACTTAAAATTGAGCTGACAGAGAAAACAGACAGTGGTGCATTGAGCACAAAGAACAGTGTTTTGGAAAAACTATACAAAAAGACCAATAGTGAATTTCTTAAGCTGTTATTAGAATACCGCTCTGCCACTAAGCTGCTCAATTCTTTTCTGGAACCTCTTCCTGAGATGATACAGCAAGATGGGCGGATAAGGGTATCGTTTCACAATACGGTAGCCGTAACTGGTCGTGTATCTGCTTCTCGGCTACATCAGTTACCAAAGGACGATACCGGCCCTGTTCCACTGCGGCAGTGTTTTATTGCACCGCCAGGTAAAAAGCTGATAGCCGCCGATTTCAAGGGGCAAGAGCTACGTATATTGGCCCACGTTACAAAAGACGAGACGATGCTTCAGGCACTAAGGAGCGGCGTTGACCTGCACCAGGTGGTGGCCGACGAAGTTGGGACGACGCGGGATAAAGCGAAAGCTATTAGTTTTGGCCTCGCTTATGGCAAAAGTGCTTATGGGTTTGCGAGGGATTGGGGAGTTAGCGAAGAGGAAGCTCAGCAGTTTGTTGATAAGTATTTCGCTAAGTTTCCAAAAGTGCGGCAGGCTATTGAGAAATGCAATAGGCTGGTGGAGACGCAGAGTGCCATTAGAAATCTAACAGGGAGAATCAGAAGGTTTGATTGGGTTGACAAAAAGGCACTGCGAGAGGCGTTTAATTTTCTAATCCAAGGTGTCGGTGCAGATTTGATGAAGAAGGCTGCGAGCAACATCGCTGCACATCTTAGTTGCGAAGCCTGGAATCTGAAGCTGGTACTTACTGTACACGACGAGTTGGTCTATGAAGTAGATGAGAAATATGTGGAGCCTGCTATGGAATTGATTCGCTCTGAAATGGAGCGGGCAGGGGAGCAGATAGGGCTAAGGCTACCTATGCTGGTAGATATAGGGGCCGGAGATAATTACGCCGAAGCAAAGAAAAAAGAAAAATAGGAGATATAAAATGAAAGTTGCTATGGTTTATAACCCTAAAGCCCATAAGCTGCTACCCGATACGTACAGTCTGGCGATTAGAACAATGGCTTTGGCCCTGATACGTGAATTCAAGCCGCAGCATATTATAGAAGACTGTTCCGCCGACGATATTGAGGCTGATGTGATTATTTTCTTTGACCCGCATTCGTCTCATCATATCCAGATAGACGGAATAGCAAGGCATCCGGCGATTAAATATGAATTTATGGACGACCCGCACCAGGTTACAATGTTCGGCGTCCACACAACTACTGGCGTCAAATTTATGAAGCTGGGGGCCGGAGCACGAATACATCGGGCACTTAAACGTGGCGTTCGCTACATCATAAGTCCGCATAAGCAGACATTCTATAGGTTTTTTGCCCCCTATTTGGGTTCTGATACAGAGAAGATGCTGGTGTGGTTTCCTTTTACGCCGCCGTCCCCCGACCCAGTTGCCCCTGTTTTGCCACCTTTGAGAGATAGATACCACGAGGTGCTGGCGAACGGGGCCACCAAATGTGCCGATTGGCTACACGCATACGATTTTCGTAAGTGGGCATTTTCTCACCCAGAGGTAACTTTTGTCCCCCACCATATACAGAATCCAGATACTCCAAAGGGGCTACACTATTACGACTTGCTTATTAAGTATGCGGGGGCTTTGGCTCTGTGCGACATACAAGTATGCCCCAAGCATCTGGAGATGCCGCTCGCAGGATGTCTTACTTTTATGCAGGAGCTTGAGGACTTAAAAGAAATGGGGTTTAAGGATTATGAAAATTGTATTTTTGTAAATCGCAAAAACTTTGAAAGAAAAGTCGTTTTTTTCAAAGCCCACCCAGGAGCATATCAATACATAGCAGATGCGGGCCGTGAGTTAGTCAAATCTAAATATACTCCAGAGCATTTTGCAGAGTTTATTAGGAAACATATTGAGGA
>CAYQUV010000017.1:0-3423 GCA_964421005.1 uncultured Candidatus Saccharibacteria bacterium | reverse complement strand
GCTCCGGCAGCCAGAGACCACGCCATAATGCTATATCTAAAATGGTGGCTCAGATGATTTTCAAAATCTTTCAATAGCGTATCAAGTTTTACTTCAATCTCTACCAGTCTTTCGTTCAAGTTTTTATGCTCTGACATTTAAGTATCTCCATTTACTCTATTATGGTCTTTTCTATATTAAGTCGTTCCCGCAAACTTAACAAATCAGAAGCCGTAGCTTTAGCGGCTATTTGTTCTCTTGCCATTTTCTTGCAGCGGCTAATGGCATCTTGTACAATAGCAGACTTTGATAATATGTCAAGCCGCTGATACCGAGGATTCCGCACGAGTTTTGGTAAAATGATGTTTAGGTATTTTGAAGTAAGATTTATGTATTCTTCGTACCGCTCATCATTTAGAAACCAATCGCCATATCTCCTACTCAAGCCAGGCATCACAATATAGTTACGTTGTAACTCAGCTCTGACGAATTCCGGCAGGCTATTAAATACCCTGGCCGCCGCTTCCTCTTGCTCTTTTTTGATTCTATTCAAATTATACTTATATGTGCTCTCTGCTCTGGCCTGAGCTTCTATGACTTTTATACGTGGTCGGGCCTCTCTCAGTATCTTCTGGACATCTGGCCCTAACTCATCCCAATTTCTTCCAAGTACGCTTTGGGCTATTTGATTTTTGATAATAGTCGTTTTCTTTGACGGTGTCATAGGATAAGTTTGCCCACCGACGCCCTGGAATACCAACGGAGCAACTAAAAGAGCATTATAAAATCCGCTATAGTAGCCTGCATCAATAATATCCTGAGCTGCAAGCGGTATTAGGTTGTTATACAACAACTCGCCTATAACGGCAGGCTCTGCTTTTATTTCCTCTCCTTCATAAGTTGTCCCTGTAGCCAAGTCATACGTCATACCAGCAAGAGGAGATAATTTAGACCGTATAAACCGCAATAAGACTTCGCTTTGATTTATATCATATATTTCGCCTGTATCAGTCGCTTTGCGTTGGCCAGTCCAAAGCTGTACAACAAGGCGTGCTAAAGGACTATACCCGCCCCATATATCTATTCGTGTATCTTCCAGTCGGGCTTTACCGAAATCTGATGAACGTGGGTCATCTTCTACTTCAATGTCAGGGTGCATAGATAGCAGGCTCAATAGACCAATGCCTGCCAGGACAAACGAAGCCACGTCCGCCCACAAGATTTTGCGAATGGCCCAGGACATTTGACCAGGGATTACAGACCTGGCCAGCATCGTTAATACCTGTATTTTAGATGCTACAAACCTGGGCGAAAAGAACAAAGCATTCAACAGCGGGGCGTGTTTTCTTAAGAACCTAATATCCCCACGTCCATTAGTTATATTGATAAGATGTCCCAACAATTTATAGTCTTCTTCTGTTGCTTTATATCCGGCCTTTTCCCATTCGTTGGCATAGTAGGCGAATAAATCCATCATTCGCTTATTCTGCGTAGTAACAAAAGCCAGCTCACTCCTTGTAACTAATTTTCCTATATCCGGTATTTTTTCGGCCCAGTGAGACATAAACTCTTCTGCCCTTGCTGCCGCATCTGTGCCTGTCTCAATAAAGTCCAAGTACTGGCTGGCTTTTTTATAGTATGGATTAGTCTTTATAGCGGCATTTATTGCTGCTGCATACTTTTCAGGATTTTGCCAGAAGTATTTATTGCCAAAAAGTATTTTATAGCCGACAGCAGCACTACGGCCCCATATCTTTGGGTGTCTGACGGCCCACATTACGCCTTGTCGCAGCGGGTTCGATAGGTCGCAAGATGCCATCAATGTACGTGGCAAGTTTAGAGCTTCAATCAAAGCCTCGTAGGCTTGACTTTTCAAAGGTCGATGTTTTAATAGCTGTGCAGCAAATAACGAACCGAACTGTTTTTCTAACAGGCGAACTTCTGAAGGAGTCGGCAATTCGCCAATAAGAACTTTATTAAGTGCTTCTTCTGTATTTATTCTTTCAAAACCCAATAACTCTTCATTAGTCCTTATTTTCTGACGTAAAAACTCAATCTCATCAATAGTCAAGTCTTCACTAAGCGGGTCAAAGAAACCTGCCGGTAGCTCGCCTTTAAGTTCCTTTAGAGCACTGTAATATCGCCATTCTTCCGGTCCCGCTGTTAATTCTTCTAAGGCCCTACCTATACGCTTACCACGCTCTTTGCGGCGTAGCTCGGCAATACGCCTACGCTCTCTGCCTGTCTTTCTTTTACGCAGAGCCATCAAGGTAATAAATTTCTGAGTTGTCGGGTCTAAAGCCTCTGTCTCTTTTTTGATTTCTTCAAGACGTGCTTGCTCGGCTTCAGTGATTACACGAGTACCGGCCACTTCTTTAATCGCTGCACCGCTTATGGCAAATACGCCACCAACAAGTCCGCCAGCCAGACCGGCCATTCCGATTTGTTTTACGACGGCATTCCAATCAACTTTGCCGGTAGGTGTACGCGGAACATCGTGTCTGAAGATAGCCGGAACAGCAATACTGACTCCTTCCTGAGCAGCCTCCTCAAGACCTTCAGCAATAGAAGTAGCCAACACTTCAGCACCAAACCCCGCTCCTTCTTGAATGGCTTTCTTATATGCCTTATCACGAATTAGATTTATAAAGCCACGAAGACTGTATTTACCGGTCTTATGGAACTTCATCAAACGGTTTATTTGTAGAGCCTCTAAGCCAGCATTTATAGAACCAACAACCAGACGCTCAAACTGTGCTTCTCCTTCCGAGGCCCCCGCCGCTTTTGCTCTATCATATGCATCGTCGCCTTCTACAGAGAAGCCAATCAAAGCAGCACCAATAGGGCCGCCAACATAGCCGCCTGCTATAGCCGCTCCCATATACGGAATAGCCTCGCCTATAATTTGTCCTGCAAAGGCCGCTGTTCCTTCGTGAGTAACTGGGATGGCACGGGCTGCTTCTTGAATACGCCCTTTAGCACCCAGTAGGAACTCTTGTTTGCCTGGGATAATGGCTTCAGTAGTACCGACAACACCTTTACCGACGTTCAAAAACCCACGCAATATTCCCTTGCCCAGCTCTTTGCCGAATGCTTCGTACCAGGGGTCTTTCTCAAATACAGGCTGAAAACCAGAAACCTTTGCTTGTATTTTCCACTGCTGGTAAGTCAGCGGTCTTTGTATTCTGGTTGTCGGTTTAGCAATTAGTGCTTCGCTTTGGCGTTTCCATTCATCGTAAGTCATTGTTATCGCCCTATAGCTCTTCGTTCAGTTTCAGACATTCTTTTATAATCTTCACGCCAGGCCCAAGGCGAATAAACCTTTACTTCGGGACGGCCAGCGGCAATCCATTGAGCATAAGTTAATGGAGTTTTTCCAGTGTATTTGGCGTTATAAAAGTATCGCAAATACCTTTGTTTATCTTCCATTGCTTCTATATCAAC
>CAYQUV010000016.1:0-16303 GCA_964421005.1 uncultured Candidatus Saccharibacteria bacterium | reverse complement strand
GTTCGGGAACCGTTAATGGTCAGCTAATTTATATAGCAGGCGCTAACACATTAACATTCTCCCAGGCTGCTGACACACCAAAATCTGCCCAGTTGATAATGAACACCAGCGGACACGCATTTACCAAGGTTAAACTGCAAGCAGGAGTTGGTGAAGATATTGAAGTTACCCAGATAATAGTTAGTTCCACTTTACAAAACAGCGCTCCGACAAGTACTATTACGAACATCAGTTTGTGGGATGGAAGCACTCAAATCGGCTCAACAGTTTCCGGTTTGGATAATGACGGAACAGCTACTTTTGATTTATCCAGTAATCCTTGGGTGATTCCAAGCGGTGGCACCAAGTACCTCACTGTTAAAGCTGATATCAATAATGTCCTTTACAGCACGTCAAACGGTAAAATCACTTTGACTTTTGGCAAGAGAAGTGGCTTCAGTTACAGAGGAGCTGTAAGCGGAACCGCAACCAGCAATCCTTCAACTATTTCAGGCAACCCGATGTACACTTACAAGACTAAGCTTACTTTCGCGCCTAATGCCAATACACCGAGTGGAAAGGCATACGCTGGTACCGGTAAGCACGTAATGTACTTTGATGTTACCAACGAAGGTGCTTACGATGCTACCTGGACGATTGCGACATTTACTGTCAACTACACCAAAGGTGCAGGTGCCTCAACTACTGGTGCGACTGCTAATCACTTCTACCTGTATGATTCAGACGATTTAACAACTATTATTGCTACTTCTACTCTTCCTGCTTCATCTACAATCCCCGGACTTAGTGGTGCTACAACAACTATCGCTTTCCGCGGTTTCACTGAGACAATAGCAGCCGGTGAGACCAAGACTTATTATATAATTGGTGATACCAGTTTTGCTTCACCTGCCAGTGCTACCCTTCCGGGTTCATCCTTGCAGCTTTACGTCAACGCTGGTAATAATGTTGTCTGGGGTGATGGAATTAAACAGATTAACAGTGTCTTAACCAAGACATTCCCGCTTAACGGTGGAACTCTAAGTTACTAACCCTGAACGGACCCTCGCGCTCTTCCTTGCAGAGCGCAGCGAGGGATAAAAGCAAAAGGGCGCCTTCATTTGAGGGCGCTCTTTTGTTAAATAAAAATTTCAATTTTTATAGGACATCAGAGTCCCGTTCAGTTTTATTCAATCCTGTTCAATCCCGTTCAATCTGCGTACTTTCCCCGGTTTTGGAAATTTTCTCATTGTATTGTAAATTAATTATGTTATTATAACTTATATGGAAATTTCCGTTGAAAGAATTTTAAACAAAAAAATTAAATACGGTCTGTATTTATTAGTTTTCCTTTTGCCTTTGTTTTTTCTTCCTTTGACAAACTTTCCCGTCGTTCTTAACAAGCAAATGTTGCTGGCAATATTTGTTTTTTTATTACTCATCTTTTGTGCAGTAAAAATTATAAGTTCCGGAAAATTAAAGTTCCGTTGGGATAAAATTACTTTATGTTTGCTTTTATTTATTTTAGTTCAAGGGCTTTCAACTCTTTTTTCAAAAGGGCGAGCGCAAAGTTTCTGGGGAATGTCTTTTGAGGCGGACACTTTTTTTAATTTTATTCTATATACTCTTTTATTTTTATTTTTGACAAATCTTCTTGGCACAACCGAAACTAAAACCGACCCCAAGCAGCCCGGCAGCGGAACCGAAATCAAAACGGAAACCGATGTGGAAAGAGAAACCAAAACGGGCACGGAAACCGAAACGGAAACGGAAACCAGAATCGGCACCGAAGTTGAAAGCGAACCGGAACCTACAGATGATAAAAAATCTCCTCTTGAAATTACTCTTTTTATTTTTCTGGCAAGTTCTGGAGTTTTAGCCATTCTTTTTTTACTTCAATCTCTATGGCGTCCTATTTTTCCCTGGGATTTCGCCAAATTTGCCGGCTTCAATCCTATTGGCACGGTTCAGAGTTTGGGGGTGTTTTTAGGAGGCGCTTTTGTTGTTTTATTGGCTCTCTTTACCGAAAAAATAAACCTAAAGAAACTAACTTTTATTTCGGCGATTATTCTTGGAATTTTGCTTTTTATTTCTATTTTATTGATTAATTTCTGGGTTATTTTTCTCTTAATAGCTTTTTCTGCCGTTATAATTCTCTGGAATAAACTAAAACTTCTTATAGATAATGAGAAGATGCCAAAGAATGTTAGTTTATCTTTGATTGTTTTGGCGATTTCTCTAATACTTATTTTTATCAGAATTCCGACAGGAAATATTGTGAACTTGCCGATTGAGGTTAGTCCTACTCACAAAGCAACTTTTGATATTGCCAAGAAAACTCTTCTTGAAGGGCCTAAAAATTTTATTCTGGGTTCGGGTCCCGCTACCTTTAAATATGATTATGATTTGTACCGTTCTCAGGGTCCAAATATTACCGATTTCTGGCACGTTCGTTTCAGCCAGGGTTCGGCTTTTTTGCCAACCCTTTTGGCAACCGGCGGGGTATTATCGGTTTTAGCGGTTTTACTCCTAATGATAATTTTCTTCTGGCAGGGGGTTAATACAATTGCCGGAAAAGAAAGATTGCCAGACAAGAAAGGATTGCCAGGGGCAGAAGGGTTAGCACCTGGTTTGGTTGCTGCTTTTATTGGAAGTTTTTATTTTCTGTTCGCCTGGTTTTTCTATCCGATTAATTTTTCTTTAGCTTTTGCAACTTTCTTAATGCTTGGTTTATGGGTAAAGGGAATTGAAGAGGCAAAGAAGAGAAGGGTAGAGGCAGAAAAAAGTAAAGTAAAAGAGCTGTCTTTTGGTGGGGATCCTCAGAAAACCCTTTTGCTTATGGTGATTTGTATAATTTTAATTGTGGTATCTTTTGTTGGCCTTTACACGGTCAGCCAGAAATACAGAGGGGCTTTGGCTTTTTCTAAAGGATTGAGTTTAATTAATACCTCCCAGCCGGATTTAGATAAAGGAATAGAAAATTTAGCAAAGGCTGCCAATCTGGATAAAAAAGATGTTTATTTCACAAATCTTTCCCAAGCATTTTTGTTCAAAATCAATCGGGTTTTAACCGACCAGGAATTGTCTCAGAAAGAGAGAGATGAACTTTTTCAACGATTATCCTCAAATGCTGAATTATCCGCGAAAACAGCCAGACGGTTAAATCCTTCAAACAGTCAAAATTGGCTTCAGCAGGGAATTGTTTACGAAAATCTTATGTTGCTCAATATCGCCGGGGCAGGCCAGTCGGCTGTTTCATCTTACCAAAAAGCAAAGGAGTTGGCTCCTCAGAATCCTCAGATTCCTTTGAGTCTGGGTCGAGTTTACAAAACACAAAGCCAGATGATCCAAAACCAAATTACTCTCTTGAAGGAAAATCAAGAAGAAAATCAGGAAGTTATAGCTCAACTTGAAGAAAACCGCGACAGAACCTTTGATTTAGCCCTCAAGAATTTCAGAGAATCAATTGAATTGAAAAATAATTTTTCACCCGCTTATTACTTGCTGGCTCAGCTTTATGAAATAATGGGAGAAAAAGAATTGGCTCTCCAGAATTATCTTATAGTTCGGCAATTAGAGCCGGAAAATGAAAAGATTGAAACAAAAATTGAGGAACTAAAGGAATCGCAATAAACAAGAAAAAATAATTTTCCACAACTTTCTTATTGGAGCCTAAATTAAATTGATTATAATAAATAAAAAGGTCAAAGACTTAATTAAAAATCAAAAGGACAGTTAAAAGAATATGGAAATAAAGAACAAAAATCAAATTTTCACTGCTTTGATTGCTGTTCTGATATCGGTAACCTTGGTGGCAGCTGCTGTTTATGCTGCGACGACTATCGGCAACGATGTTTCAGTAGGGGGCGACTTGACCGTCACCGGCAACAGTATTGTTTCAGGCGATGCTACAACTACCGGCAATCAAGTTATTTCGGGAAAATTAGTTGTTACCGGAACCTCAACTATGTCTGCTAATTCAAAGATTGAGATGGGCACCATAGACCAGGTTGCTTACAACAGAAGGCAGATATGGAACTCTTTGCCAAATAGTATAATCCGACTGGGTGCTTTGTTTTCAGATGGAGATGGTTTTAATACAACCTCCGAAGGAATAATTGTTTACGGGCAGAATGCAGAAGGGGATAATATGGATCCTAATAATTGGGGCTATGCCAGAATTAAACCGGATAGATTTGGTCTATTCAACAAGAAAGATGGCGTTTACGAAGGATATCTTTTTAGAATTGATTTAAGCAGCGATGATTTTTATCTTAAAGATAACTCGGGCAGCACCGTTTTTGACTTTATCAGAGCTACCGGCCAGCTTTATATTTCAGGAAGCGTTGGTGTTGCTTCAAGCTCTCCTTCAGCCACTCTTGGTATAGATGGAACCGCCGCTGTTACCGGCACCACAACTCTTGCTTTGACATCCGGCAATCTCGGTGTCGGGACGAGCAGTCCGGCAAGTTTATTTCATGTTTCAAAAAATTCTGCTACTACAACTGTAACAATTGGCAATGCCAGTGGAGGAAGTCCTGCATGTTTAAAATTAAGAGATAGTGATGATGCTGGTTGGACATACTGTACTGTTTTAAATGGATCAATGAACTGTACTACAACAAGCTGCGAGTAGGTATAGAAACAACAAAGATATTATTTTTATGATTTTATTTTTATGAAAGAATGCTTTTTAATATTAATTTTATTATTTTTACCTTTGCCGATTTTAGCAGCTTACAACACTGTTCAGTTTACCGAAGACACCTATATTTACCTTGAGGAAAACGGTTTGAGGCTGACTGCTGCAGCAGGTGGTCAAGTCGCTGAAATGATGGTTGATTCAAGCTCAGTTACTTTTAGTATGGAACCCGGCTCTTCTATAACCGTTAGGTGTTCTGCTAAAAAATACTTAAACAACAATCTTGGAATTCAAACCGAGTGTCATGAAAAATATTCCCAGGTAAGTTTAACTTCTAATACCACTCAATCTTTCGTTATTACTCCTAATCCCGAGGGGAGATGCGGCGGAGGAGGCGGCGGAGGAGCTGTAGTTATTGAAGAAGGAGAAGAAGAAGTAACAGAAGAAGCGGTTGAAGAAGTTCCAACCGAAACGGTTATAGGGGAGGCCGAAGTTACAGCTTCAGAAGGAGGAACAATAGAAGCTACCACCGACGAGGGATGTAGAGCTAAGTTAGAAATACCCTCGGATGCTCTAACGATTGACGCTCAAGCAACCATTACTCCGAAAAAGACAACGGCTGAAAATATTTCTACTCAAATAGCAGCCAGGCCTTCAGGAAAAAATGTAGTTGGTGGTTATATTTATGATTATTCAATTGAGGCAGAGGGTGAAAAAGTGACCATCTTTGAGCAATTGGTAACTATTACTTTAAGTTATACCGATGACCAAATCAGCGGTTTAGACGAAGACAGTTTAACTATTTATTACTATGATGAATCTCTTTCTCAATGGCTGGCTTTAGAAAGCACGGTGGATAAAGATAATAACAAAGTTTCTGCCACAACTGCTCATTTTACCCTCTTTGCTTTAATGGGTGAAGTAGAAGAAGAGGAGGAGGAAGAAGAAGAAATAACCCTACCTGAAGTCGTTCTTGAAAAGCCGATTGATGAGATGACAGTTACGGAAATCAGAGCGAAAATCACAGAGATTAGGGATGCAATCTCCCAACTTCAAACTTTACTCTCTGAACTTGAAGCTCCAACCATTACCCGTTGTACCATAAGTGAATTTGACAGGAATTTGAAAAAGGGAATGTCAGGAGAAGATGTTAAATGCCTCCAGATTATATTAAACTCATCCACCGACACCAAACTAACTGATTCAGGAGCAGGTTCACCTGGTAACGAAACAACTTACTTCGGACCTTTAACCGAAAGGGCTGTTATCAAATTCCAGGAAAAATATGCTCAAGATATTCTTACTCCTTGGGAGTTAACAACTGGCACCGGTTTTGTTGGCAGAACAACCAGAGCTAAACTGAACGAACTATTAAGGTGAGAGCAAGGATTAAAATAACATAAAAGTTGTACCAAGATATAATTACAGAGAATTTACGCTCCATAAATCTAGATGTAAATAGGAAATTTTATATATTATATATAGAGTTTTATAAAAGCGGTGCCTTGAGAAATTTTTGAGGCGTTTTTATTTTACTATTTTGATTCTAAGAGTTCTGTGTTAAAATAAAAAAATTAGCTAAAAAGTTTATGTTTAAAGATTTTAGCCATAAACTTGTTTTTACTTTTCTTTTAATGTTTCTGCTTGCTCCGATTTTTGTTTCGGCTGCTACCGAAGGGGAGAGAAGTATTTTTTTTATTGACTCTTCATACGATATTGAGGGGAGAGAGGAGATTTCGGCCCGTTTGGAAAAAATTTCCCTCAAAGCATATTTTTACCTTGAAGAGGAATGGTATGAAGATTTAACCGATGAAGAAAAAGAAAGTGTGAGCCAAAAATTAGAAGAACTTAGTCAAGAATTCGACGGAGTTATTTATCCACAACTTACTTCTGTTTTGGGTGAAGAATGGTCTCCCGGCATTGACAATGATAAGCGGGTTACTGTTTTGTTCCATCGGATGAAAAGCGAGGCTGCCGGTTATTTCAATGATGGCGATGAATTCTCAAGGGTCCAGAACGAAAAATCAAATGAGCGAGAAATGGTTTATCTTAATTCAGATGTTCTCTTTTCCTCCCTTGCCAGAAGTTATTTAGCCCACGAATTTGTTCATTTAATTACTTTTAACCAAAAAAACAGATTAAGAGGAGTTACCGAAGAAATCTGGTTGAATGAGGCTCGAGCCGACTATGCCCCAACTCTTCTTGGCTATGATGAAAATTATCAGGGGAGCAATCTTCAGCAGAGGGTTCGAAATTTTATTAACAGTCCTTCCGATTCTTTGACCGAGTGGCAGAATCAAAAAAAGGATTATGGAGTAGTTAATTTATTCACCCAATATCTGGTAGAAATCTACGGCAGAGATATTTTAGTTGATTCTTTACATTCTAATAAAGTGGGCATATCTTCTCTGGAATATGCTCTTAAAAAAGCAGGGATTGAGAAGAGTTTCCGGCAAATTTTTACCGATTGGACGGTTGCTGTATTTTTAAACGATTGTAAAGTAGATGAAAGTTATTGTTATAAAAATAGTAATTTAAAAAATATCAAAGTTAATCCCTCTTTGATATTTCTGCCCTCAACTCAAAAGACCAGCGTTTCTTTGAATTATTCAATCAAGCAATGGTCCGGCAACTGGTATAGGATAATGGGCGGGGAAGGCGAGTTAAAATTAGAATTTAACGGAGAAGATAACCTTCAATTCAGTGTTCCTTACGTTCTTTGCAAAGATAGCATTGATTGTAAGGTTGGGTTTTTGGAATTAGATGAGAACCAAAAAGCAAGTGTATATTTTGAGGATTTTGGCAAAAATTACACGTCCTTAACTTTAATTCCTTCAATTCAATCCAAGACTTCGGGTTTTGACGGCAGAGAACCATCTTATTCTTTTTCTCTTTCTTCAACAATTGAAATAACAACCGAGCAAGAAAAATTAATTGAAGAACTTAAAGCAAGGATTGCCGAACTCCAAGCCCAAATCGCCGAACTCCAAGCAAAAATCGCTGAAATATTGAGAGAAAAAATATCCTGCCAGATAATTGATTCAAATCTTTATTTTGGTTTGAGGTCTCCGGAAGTCAGCTGTCTCCAGGAATTTTTAAAAGCTCAAGGTTCTGAAATTTATCCCGAAGGTTTAATTACCGGATTTTTTGGCCCTTTAACTCAAGCGGCCGTCATGCGCTTCCAAGAAAAATATGCCGAAGATATTTTGGAACCCTTGGGCTTAAAAAAAGGAACGGGTTTTGTTGGAGCTTCCACCCGTTCTAAAATAAACCAAATTTTGGGCAAATAGATTATCCTAAAACTTCTTTTATTTTATCTATCATCTCTTCAATATCTCTTCTCTCATAGAAATTTTGAAGAGGAAAATTGACAATTCTTTTAGCTACCTCAACTGTGTTTGGAAAGCGGCTTAAATCGATCCCGTATTCTTTACGGGCTTCTTTGTTTAAAATGATCGGCTCTTTCCAGATACGGAGGGCAAAAACTCCTTTTTCCCGCAGTTTAAGGACAAGTTTATCACGGTCTATATTTTTCGGAACGAGGGCGCTTAAAAAAGTGAAAATGTTATTTTCTGAATTTTGGACCTCAAAGCCCAGTTTTTTTATCTCTTTTCGGAAGGATAGAGCAAGGTTTCTTCTTTTTTCTAATTTCTCCTCCAAATTTTTTAATTGCCAACAAAATATATTCCTAGAAACTCTGTTTAAGTCTCCGATTTCTTTGAGTTTCTCTTTTTTAATATATTTTGGAGCAATTTTTCCGGTGTATTTTTTAAATAAAAAACTGAAGAAAGCAAAACAGTTTAAAAGAGAAATAAAATCTCTGGGAGAGAAAAATGTTTTTGAAAGCTTAACCTCTTTTTTTCTTTCCGGAAGCAGTGCCATTCCTCCTCTTAAAGTAGGAAAGAGTTTGTAAATACTGAAAAAAGCGGCGTCTCCAAAATTGCCGGTGAAAATTCCCTTATATTTTGCTCCGAAACTGTGAGCGCAGTCCTCAATAATCAGAAATTTATAATCATCTGCCAGAGACAATATTTTTTCCATGTCAGCGGGCAGGCCGTAAGTATGGCAAACCAATATAGATTTTATTTTTGAAGTAACTTTATTTTCTATCTCTTCTACTTTTAGATTGAATGTCTCTTTTTCAATATCCAGAAAGAGAGGAGTAATGTTGTATTTTTTGAAAAGCGGGTAAAAAATATCGCAGATAAAAGCGGGAACGAGCATCTGGGAATTCTGAAGGTGGAACTCTTCCACAATCAGCCGGAAAGCACCTCTACCCATATCGGTGAAGTATATGTTTTTCCCCGGGAACATTTCTTCGAGTTTTTGAGAGGTTTTTCTATTCGGTAATTTAAAAAGACAAAAAAACAAGTTTATTAAGTTTTTAAAAGTAGATTTTATTTGAGGGTGGACGAAATACATTGGTATTTTTTAGTGCCTGATATTGATTTTTAACATCTGATGTTATATTATACAACATATCTTATTTTATGACAGAGAAAATTACCCGGAAAAATCTTAAAGCAGTTATTCTCGCCGGCGGCAAGGGAACCCGTCTTTATCCAATAACTTACGAGATTCCTAAACCTCTTTTGCCGGTTAAAAAGAAACCGATTATAAACTATCTGGTTGAGCTTTTTAATAATCAAGGCATAAAGGATATCACTGTTTTGATAAACAAAGAATTCAGAGAAGAGTTTGACTGGTGGAAAAAAAGATATTATCCGGCATCTTCCAATAATAATCCCAGAATTACTTTTTTTGAGGAAACCAAGCCATTGGGTACTTTTGGAGGATTTTGGCACCTTAAAAAAGAACTTTCCGGCAATGATTTTTTTGTTACAAACGGAGATGAGTTGAAAAAAATTAATCTCAAAAAAATGCTTGATTTTCACCAAAAAAAGAAATTGCTAGCAACCCTGGCTTTGGTTAAAGTTCCAAATCCTCAGGATTATGGGGTTGTTTTGTCCAAAAATGGAATAATTGAGAAATTTCTGGAGAAACCAAAGAATCCTCCGACAAATTACATTAATTCAGGATTATATTTACTAAACGGGAGAATCTTTGATTACCACCCCGGTTTAAAATTTTCTATGCTTGAGAAAGACGTTTTCCCGAAATTAGCTCAAGAACATAAATTAGCCGGTTATAAATTTCAAGGCAAATGGACGGACTGCGGCACCTGGGAGCGTTATTCAAAGGCTCTCAAATATTGGCGCTAGATTTCAAATACTAGCGCGAGATTCTGAACAAAGACGATAGTTTTCAAGTACCGGCAATATTAAATCCTCTTCAAGAACATAGTTGCTCGCCTGCGGCTTGCCAACTATATTTTCTAGAAACCCTCGGTTTTTGGCGGCAGGGATTGTTTTTTATTTATTTTCTTTATTCCTTACTTTGTATTGATTTTTTAAGATTTTTTTCTATAATAGGTTATATTATCAGAAAGCGATTCAGGACTAAATCAAACTAATTTACGGCTGAATTTTTAAATTTATGGCTAAAATTGTTGTTACCGGGGGAGCCGGGTTTATTGGTTCCCATCTTGTGGATAAATTAATAGAGAAGGGAAATAAAGTCAAAGTAATAGATAATCTCTCAACCGGCAGAAAAGATAACCTCAATCCTGAAGCAGATTTTTACGAACTTGATATTTCTGATTTTGAGGAAATTAAGCCGGTTTTTAAAGGGGTAGATTTTGTTTTCCATTTGGCGGCTATTCCCAGGGTGCCGGTTTCTATTGAGGACCCTGTCAAAACGACAAAAAGCAATATCTTGGGGACAGTTAATGTTTTTAAAGCAGCAATTGATGGAGAAGTTAAACGTATTGTTTTTGCTTCTTCTTCATCAGTTTACGGAAATCAAAAAGAATTACCGTTAAGAGAAGATATGACGCCTGGTCCAATCAGTCCTTATGCTTTACAGAAATTTACCGGAGAAAATTTTGCTAAATTATTTACCGAACTTTATAAAGTTCCGATAATTTCTTTAAGATATTTCAATGTTTACGGTCCCCGGATTGATTTTAATTCCGATTACAGTTTGGTTATAGGCAAGTTTTTAAAGCAAAATTCTGAAAATAACCCTTTGACAATTTTTGGTGACGGAGAACAAACCAGAGCATTCTGCTATATTGACGATGTAGTTGAGGCAAATATTAAAGCATTAGAAAGTAAAAAATTAAAAGGAGGAGAGGTTATTAACATTGGCTCCGAAATTTCTCAAACTGTAAATTATTTAGCTGAATTAATCGGCGGTGAGGTTCAATATCTACCCCCAAGACCCGGGGATGTCCGCCATACCAAAGCTGATATTTCCAAAGCAAGAGAACTTTTGGACTGGGAGCCGAAAGTCAGCTTTGAAGAAGGAGTTGAAAAAACCAAGCAGTGGTTTCAAAGTTGTAAAGATTAATTTACTAAAATTACTAATAAAATTATGCAAGAAAGACCATCAAAAGAATTAAAAATTGGTATCTGCGGTGTTGGCATGGTAGGTGGCGCTCTCCAGCGTTATCTTGAGAAAGAAGGAATTATCCCCGCTTTATACGATAAAGGGAAAAATCTTGGCTCAATTGAAGAGGTGAATCAGGCAGATGTTATTTTTATTTGTGTTCCTACTCCATTTAATAAAGAAAAAGGGTTTGATTTATCTTTTGTTGAAGAGGCCTGTAGCGGTATTAAGGGTGAGAAAATTGTGGTTATAAAATCTACTGTTTTGCCGGGTACCACTGAAAAATTTCAGAAAATTTATCCTCAGCATAAATTTTTATTTAATCCGGAATTTTTAGTTGAAGAGAAAGCCGATGAAACTATGCAGAACCCTGACAGACAGATTATAGGTTTTACTGACCGAAGTTTTGATGTGACTGAAAAAATATTAGCTATTTTACCCAGAGCTCCTTTTGAAAAAATTATCCGTGCAACGGAAGCTGAAATGGTTAAATACTTTGGTAACACTTTCCTCTCAACCAAAGTTATTTTTGCCAATCAAATGTACAGCCTATGCCAGAAACTGGGTCTTGATTACAAAATAGTCAGTGAATGCGCTTCAGCTGACAAGAGAATAGGTCCCAGTCACCTGGATGTTTATCACGGAGGATATTTTGGTTACGGTGGCAAGTGTCTTCCAAAGGACATCCGGGCTTTAATTCAACTGGCTGATTCAAAAAATATTGAACTCAAACTCCACAAGGTAGTTGAAGAAATTAACAACCAATTAATGAAAGAACAGGGGATAGAAGACCCAGAAAATTTCTCAAAAAGAGAATAATATTCAAATATCTTATTATGAGGATATTAATAGATGCTACCTCCCTTGTTAATAAACCTACCGGAGCAGGTAATTACGCTTTAAAATTATTGGAGAATCTTTCAAAAATTGACCGAAAAGACAATTACTCTGTAATTGTTCAAAGAAAGCTGAACTCTCGTCATCCAGTATTTAATCTGAAATTTCAATTCTTGAAAGCAGATATTCCCACCGTGGGGCCAAAACGTCAGTTAATTTATCCAATTTTTTTTAAAAAAAATAAAGTTTCCTTTGATATTTTTCATTGCTTGACTCCCTATTTGCCTTTATTCCAAAATTTTCCCTCAATTGTTACTCTGCACGATTTAACTTATATTAAATACCCCCATTTTTTAGGAAATAGGTTTAAATTTTTCTATTTAAAAAAAATAATGGAAAAAGCCTGCCAAAAAGCAGAGAAGATAATAGCTGTTTCCGAGAGTACCAAAAAAGATATTGTAAAAATATTAAAGATAGACCCTTTAAAGATAGAAGTAATTTATCAGGATTCTCCTTTGGAAAAACCCGAAAAGCCGCCTGAAATTTTTCCCGGTTTGAAAAAACCTTATATCTTGTATGTCGGGGAAAAAAGGCCTCATAAAAATCTGGAGGGTCTCATAAAAGCTTTTTCTCTTTTCAAAAAAAAGGATAAATGGGATACTTGCTTGGTTTTAACAGGTGAGAGATACCAAAACTACAAAGATTATCTTTTTTTGATTGAAAAATTAGGATTGAAAAAAGATGTATCTTTAATAGAAAATGTTTCTGATAAAGAGTTAACTTCTCTTTATTTTCATGCTGATTTGTTTGCCCTTCTTTCTTTTTCTGAAGGGTTTGGCCTTCCTGTCCTCGAAGCAATGAAGTTCGGCGTGCCGGTAATTATTTCAGATATAGATGCTTTAAAGGAAGTGGCAGGAAATGCCGCTTTAGTTGTCAATCCTGAAAATTTTGAAGAAACAGCCAAAACAATTTTTAGACTATTTAGTTCTCCAAAGCGGAGAGATGAACTCATTGAAAAAGGCTATTTGCGATTAAAAAATTTTTCCTGGCGGAAAACAGCCCAGGAAACTTTAGAGGTTTATGAAGAAGTTTACCAAAAAACCAAAAATAGTAGTTTTTGATAAATTTTTCGGTTATAAAGTAGGAGGAGCCCAATATTCTCTTCAAACTCTTTTGAAAAATCTTTCAGCAGATTTTAAGTTTATCGGCTGCCGGGTTGAAAAAGGCTTTTCAGCAAATAGATTGAAAACCGAAGACTTTTCTGTTGAGAGGATAAAAATCAGAGAGTTTCCCAGATTTCCTTATTTTGAATATTTCTTGAACAGGAAAAAATTGAGCCGATTTATTTCCCAACAAAAAGGAGATTATCTTTTCGCCCAGAGTTTGTGGGCCCCTCTGGCTGTAAACAGCTTCCGGGGGAAAACCGTTTATTTCATAAGGGATGAATATAATTTGAACAGAATTCCCAATTATTATTCCGGGTTTAAATTTTGGTTGAAGGAACTCTATATTCTCAGCCAGTATCCTTTTGTTAAAAAGTTGTTTTCCGACAATGAAAAAGCAATTGAAAAAGCAGATTTAGTTATAGCAAATTCTTATTTCATTAAAAATTTTATCAAAAAGAAATTTAATAAGGAATCAGAAGTAATCTATCCGGTTGTTGATGTTTTGAATCTTCAAAAAATAAAAATTCCCCCGGTGGAACAGAGACCTTTTTTGACTTTAATAGGCTCCGATGTTTTGAAAGGCAAGCCGGTTGTGGAAAAGATAGCAGAAAGCATGAGAAATCACCAATTTATGATTATTGGCAGAGAATTCAAAAAACCTTTTAAAAGAAAAAACATTTTATATCAACCTTGGTTAAAAGAAAGATTGGATATTTACAAAAGAACAAAAATTCTTTTAGTCCCTTCTTTATGGTATGACGCTTTTCCCAGAGTACCGGTTGAGGGGGCAGTCCTAGGAATTCCCTCAATTGGCTCAAATAGGGGAGGAATACCCGAATTTTTGCCTCAGGAACTTTTAATTGAAAATGTCTGGGATATTGAAAAATGGGCTGAAAAAATATTAGAAATTGAGAAAAATTATCCTAGTTATTCACGTGTTTTAATGGAAAAAGCAATAAATTTTGATGCCGGAAAACAAATAGAGAATTTTAAAAAAATAGCCCGGGAAAAACTTAATGTCAATTTATGAAAAACTCTTCTCCAAAAAATAAAATTTTACTTTGCTGTAACTCGGATATCGGCAGAAAAAACACAATCGGTTTCAGGTTTGGCAAAATTGCCGAGATACTCCAGAAAGAAGATATTCCTTTTGAAATTATCGGAAGAAGCAATCTTAGCAAAAATTTCCGGGTAAAAACACCAATTTACAAGAATTATTTAGCCAGATTTTTAAACGCTATTCGGATTTATATTTTTCCGAATTTTGATTTCCGTCCTATAGATATTCAACTTTTTGACAATTTTGTTTTGAGAAGTTTAAAAAAATCAAAAAAAAGTTTCGCTTTGGCTCATTTTGGCGAGTATCTGCCAAAATCAATCAGATACCTTAAAAAGAAAAATACAAAAATTTTACTTGATATCCCCATTGCTCATTACAAATATGCTCTTTATTTGGAAAAAAAAGGATTTAACTTGGATACAAAAATTGGCAGAACGCCTGAATTTTTAGATCCAGCCATTAAAGAGGCCGATATCCTTGTTGTTCCTTCTTTATTTGTCAAACAAAGTTTGGAGATGGCCGGGTTTAAAAAGCCGATGGAGATTGTGCCCTTTGGAGCCGATATTCCGGAAAATTTCGGTCTCCGAGACATTGAAAGAAGATTATCTCAAGAGAAGATTAAGTTCATATTTGCCGGCAATGTTAATTTTAGAAAAGGGGTAAATTTTCTTTTAGAAGCATGGGATAAATTGAATTTAAAAAACGCAGAACTTTTAATCTGCGGAAGAATGTACAAAACCATTAAAAAAATGCTTAAAAATTATAAATTGAAAAACGTTAAGTTCTACGGGTTTGTAGATTTAGATAGATATTTTAGGGAAGCCGATGTTTTTGTTTTTCCTACTCTTCTGGAGGGTTCTGCCAAAGCGGTTTATGAAGCAATGAGCTACGGGCTTCCAGTAATTACCACATTTAATGCCGGTTCAATAGTTGAAGATGGCAAATCCGGTTTTATTGTGCCTTTTGGCGAAAGCGAAACTTTAGCAGACAGAATTCTTTATTTTTATCAAAACCCGGAAGAAATCATAAAAATGGGGAAAAATGCTTTTGAAAAAGTAAAAGAATACGACTGGGAAGGATATGGACAAAGAATAGCAGAAATTTATAAGAAATTTTTATGAGAAAAAAGCTAATTTATCTGACCAATGTTAGAGTTCCTTCCACCGATGCTCAATCCATTCAGATTGGGGCGATGAGCAGAGCTTTCTGGCAGATTCTGGGAAATAATTTTGCTTTAATTTCTCCAAAAACTGAAGAGAATAAATATTTGAAAAAAGAATACAACTGGGTAAGATTAAATGTTTTGAATTTTCTCCCCAGAGTTTTAAGGTATTTATTATTAATATTTTTCTCTTTGCCATACGTTTTAAGATTTAAGCCCGATTTTATTTTCAGCCGTGATGTAGGAGTTGTCTTTTTCTATAAGATTATAGGGTTCAAAACATGTTATGAAATCCATAAACCTTTTGAAACAAAATTAGGAAACATACTTTTCAGAATTATTTCGCCGAAAATAAAGATTGTCGCTATTTCTGGGATTTTAAAAGAATATATTATTAAAAAATACAATTTAAACGGAGGGAATATTTTAGTTAGCCATGATGCTGTCGTTTTGGAAGAGTTTGAAAAGATAAAATTAACAAAAAGAGAACTAAAAAGAAGATTTTTAAATTTGAAAGAAGAAGATTTTGTTGTTTTATATGCGGGCACCCTTCAGCAAGGCAAAGGAATAAATTTGATTTTAAGGGCGGCTCCTTCTTTGAAAGACGTTTTTTTTGTTATAATTGGAGGGAGAGAAACTGAAATTAATAAGTTTAATAATGATGCTGGCGATACTTTAGATAATATTATTTTCTTGAAAAGAAAATCCCACCAAGAAATTCCTTTTTATCTCAAGGCAGCAGATTTATTGATTTTGCCTTTGACAAAAGAGTTAAGATATTGGCAATACAGCTCTCCTTTAAAACTTTTTGAGTATATGGCTTCAGGAATTCCTATTTTAGCTTCAAATATTGGCTCAATAACCGAACTTTTAAACGAGAAGAATTCTTTTTTATTCAACCCCGAAGATTTAAATGATTTGATTGATAAAATAAAATTTGCCAGAGAAAATAAAAAAGAAAGAGAAATGAAGGCAAATAACGCTTTCCGGGATATTAAAAATTATAC
>CAYQUV010000015.1:0-18675 GCA_964421005.1 uncultured Candidatus Saccharibacteria bacterium | reverse complement strand
CAGGGGCACCACAAAGGAAAAAACTCCGCTACCCAGCGGAGTTTTTTGTTTAATCAGGGTGTTCAAGATTAGTCACGCTTTATTTTATGCTAAACCCATTTTTTTTCGGACAGTTTTCATTGTTTCTTGGGCGATGACCTGAGCTCTCTTTTTCCCGTCCTCTAAGATTTTATCCAAAAAGTTTTGGCGGAGTTCAAATTCTTTTTTCTTTCTCCTGAATGGTTCCAATTTTTCAATCAAAAGTTGAGCCAATTTTTCTTTGAAAATTTGATAATTTTTGTTCTTGAATTCTCTCTCAAGAACTTTTATTGGTTTACCGGAAAATAAACTGTAAATAGTTAAAAGATTTGAGATGCCCGGTTTATGGTTGAAATTGTACTTGATATCTTTGCCGGAATCTGTTTGTGAAGCCATAATCTTCTTTTTGATATTTTCAGGGCTGTCAAAAAGGGAGATATAACTTTGGGGAGCATCAGTTTTTGACATTTTCTTGGTAGGGTTGGTCAGAGAATATATTTTTTCGCCGGTTTTTGGCAAAAACGCTTCAGGCACTTTGAAAGTTTTGCCGAATCTTTTGTTGAAACGCCTGGCGATTTCCCTAGTGAGTTCGACATGCTGAACCTGGTCTTTGCCGACAGGCACCAAATCCGTTTTATAAAGCAGAATGTCGGAAGCCATTAAAATAGGGTAGTTTAAAAGACCGGCATTGATATTCCGGGTATATTTTTTTGCCTTCTCTTTAAATTGAGTCATTCGCTGGAGGTCGCCCAAAGGAGTGACAACCGAGAGAAGCCAAGCGAGAGCGGTATGCTCAGGAATTTCTGATTGGACAAAAATAATTGATTTTTCAGGGTCAAGGCCGGCAGCAAGATAGGCAATAGCTTTCTCTCTTATTCTTTCTTGAAGCTCTTTTGTCGAATAGGGGACAGTCAAAGCGTGTAAATCAACAATGCAAAAAACAGACTCATGTTTTTCTTGGAGGGCTATCCATTGTTTTAAAGCACCAAGGTAGTTACCTATATGAATTTCGCCGGTTGGCTGAATGCCTGAAAAAACTCGCATATGTTTATGTTTTGTTATATTTATACTTCAATAACTACAGGCAGAATCATTGGCCTTCTTTTTGTTTTCGAGAACAAGAACTCTCCGATTTTATTTCTTAATTCGTTTTTGACATAAGTCCAGTTAACCGCTCCTCCCGAGCCCGCTGCCCTGTTGACTATGCCTATGACTCTTCGTCTTGTTTCTTTCAGAAGTTCTTTTGATTCTCTCAGATAAACGAATCCCCTTGATATTATATCAGGCGAACCTTTAACTTGACCAGCCTGCCTGTCCACAGCCACAACTATAACGAACATTCCGTCTTTTGCCAGAGCCTGCCTGTCGCGTAAAACTACTTCGCCCACATCTCCAACCCCCAAGCCGTCAACCATAACGTAATTTGAGGTGACAGTTTCTTTACCGACAGATATTTTATTTGGAGTTAAATTCACAACTTGGCCGTTTTCAGCAACGACAATGTTATTTTCTGATATGCCGACTTCTTCGGCTAATTCGGCGTGTCTGACCAGCATTGAATATTGGCCGTGAATGGGAAGAAAGAAACGGGGATTCATTATTTTGAGCATTTTTTTCAATTCATCTTGTCTGGCATGCCCCGAAGCATGAATATCCATCATTTTGTAATGGAAAACTTTGGCTCCCTGTCTGTAAAATTCATCTTTTAGCGCCTGAACACTTCTTTCATTTCCGGGGATAACAGAAGAGGAAAAGACAACCGTATCTTGGGGTTTAATCTGGATGGATTTATGCTCTTTGTTGGCAATTTTCATGAAGATAGCCCCTTCTTCTCCTTGGGCGCCGGTACAGATAACGGTTACTTTTGAATCAGGATATTTGACAATATTTTTTGTTTTTATAAAAGTTCCTTTTTTGACTTTAATTTTTTTGAGGTTCCGGGCAATTTCAATATTGGTTCTCATGCTGAATCCTTCAATTGCCACTTTTCTTCCGTATTTTTCAGACAAAGTGATAAGTTGTTGAATTCGGTTGATAAGAGAAGCAAAACTGGCTGCGATAATTCTGCCGTTTGCTTTTTTAAAAATTTTTTCAAGATTTTCAAAAATTGTCTTTTCAGAAAGAGAATGGCCTTCTTCTTCTGCCCCGGTTGATTCAGACATTAAAAGCAAAATACCTCTTTCACCGATTCTTTTTAATTTTTCAAAATCGGTTGGTAGATCATTGACCGGCGATTCGTCAAACTTAAAATCGGAAGTATGGACGATATTTCCGATAGGCGTTTGGATAAACAGAGCAAGATTGTCGGGAATGTTGTGGTTTAACCTGAAAAAATCAATTTTAAAAGGACCCAGATTGATTTTAGAGCCGTCTTTTACTTCGGTAATATCAAGTCTTGGTTGATTTGAAAATTCATCCTGTCTCCTTAAAATAATTCCCTTGGTTAAGCGGGAGGCATACATTGGGATGGAGCCTATTCTTGGAAGAGTGTAGGGAATTGCTCCGATATGGTCGTAATGGCCGTGGGTGAAGACTGCTCCTAAAATATTTTTTCTTTTGTTTTTTAAATAAGCCGAGTTTGGGATAATACAGTCAATTCCGGGCATATCTTCCCCGGGGAAGCCAATTCCCATATCCACAATTAAAATCTTCTCCTTGTATTCAAAAAGAATCATATTTCGTCCAACTTCTCCTTGGCCTCCCAAAGGAATAATCCGAATATTTTTTTCTTTTGTTGGTTTTGCAGGCATCATATTTTTTAAGTTTAATTTTCAATCAAATTTAATAAAAAATCTTGGTTGAAAATTAGAGAGTTAATTTAAAAGTGCCGGGGGTGGGACTCGAACCCACACGGAGTTTCCTCCACAGCGTCCTGAACGCTGCGCGGATGCCAATTTCGCCACCCCGGCAGATTTATTCCGGCCGGAATTTATTCCGGGAAATGAGTTACTCTTTTAATCTTTTTTTGAATTCTTCTACAATTTTTACCGGTACGGGGTCAACTCCGTAATTTCTTGCTAAATAATAACTTGTCCAATCAGAGAGGATTAAATTGTTGAAGATTTTCTCCAGAATATTTTTCCCCTCGGTTTCAATGAAGTCAACTTGAGAGGTTTTCTCTCTTACTAAATCGGCGAATAACTCCATTCTTTTTTTAACTCTTGGATGGTCATCTTTGTCCTTTATCAGAATAAAGTGGAAATTTCCTTTCAGGTTTGTTATTCCTACCATTTCGTTATGGTTGAGTTCCGGAATGTAATTCCAAAAAGCCATTATTTTTGAATTCTCGTTAAATTTAATTTTCCAGATTCGAGCGAGAGTTTTAAATTTATTTGAAGCATAAATTATCGGAATTTTGTCTATCAATTTTTCGGCTAAAATTTTTCCTTTTTCTTCAAAACCAAGTGGTTTTAAATTCTCAGCGGTCTTTAGAATCTCTTCTGATTTATCTTTAATAATTCCTGAATTACCGAGTATTTTCGAAAGAGCAGAAAAGAGGTAGCCGCTTGCCATTCTTGGTTGGATTCCGGTTTGAGGAATTAAGACGTAGGGCAAATTATTTTCTTCGGCTATTTCTTTAAGTTTGCCGCCGCACGTTATGGCAACTACTTTTAAATTTTCCTTTACAGCAGTTTGGTAGGAGGAAATTGTTTCTTCTGTATTACCGGAGTAGGAGATGGCAACAACAAGGGAGTTTTTATCGGCCCCGGGCGGAAGGCCATAACTTCGGTGGATATAAAGAGGAGTTTTTAAATCCTGAAGATATGTTAAAAGAATATTAGAAGGGAGAGCCGAGCCGCCCATGCCGCAAGTTATGATTTTTGAAAACTTGCCTTTGACTTTAACATTCTTTGCTCTTTCAATCCCGATTTTGAATTGTTCCGGAAAGTTTAAGATAATATCTCTCATATTTTTTAATTTTTTAGCGGAATTTCCTCGTTTTTCCGCTGTCTTTTACTTCCAGACCCTTTTAGTTTTAATATACCAATTTTGTCGCTCCGCTTCTTAAAAATCCTCGGTTTTTAATATTTTCCTATACGGGGAAGAAGAATTTTTCCCCGACCCCCTTTTTAAAATTGGCATATTATTTCCAGACCCTCCGGGTCTTAATATACCAATTTTCTATTCCGGCAAATCTTTTTGCGGGCTCTGTTATTTTTTTGGTTTGATAGCCTTTTATTTTCGGAGAAAGGAAATAAAAGTAATTGCCCCGGACCAGAAAATGAGCGGGTAAATCTTCCAGCAAAATTTCTTGAAACTCCTCTAGGATTTCTTTTCTTTCTTCTTCGTCAAAACTTTCTCTATTTTCTTCCAGGAGTTTATCTGCCTGTTTTGATTGGTATGAGGTAATATTCAAGCCAGGGTATTCTTTTTGAGAGGAATGCCAGAAAGGAAAAGGGTCGGTTATTTGACCAAGCGCTTCGCCGAAAAGGAGCATTTCAAAATCTCTTTCAGCCAGGATTTTTGTTTGTAATTCTCCCAGAGAAACTTTTTTAACTTTGATTTTAATACCGACATTTTCAAGTTGGGTTTTCAGAACTTCAGCGATTTCCACCAGGGGAAATTTATCACAAGTAGTTAAAGTAAGTTCCAAAGGGATAATTTCTGTTGGTATTTCCTGACAGATTCGGTTAAGTTTCTTTCTGGTCATTGACTTGACATCGCCGGTTCCACGGGAAAGGCCAATAGGAGTTAAAATATCTTTGGCATATTTTTCCTGAAAGCGTATAACTGCCTGTTTTGTTTTGGAGCCAAAATATCCGGTAATTTCTCCTTCGGGATAAACCTCTTTATCTCTGGCTAAACATTCCTGTAACATCCTAACCTCGTTGCCCCGGCTGCCGACTTTAAGGTCGCTTTTAAACAAAACAGGCACCTCTTTTTCCTGTATTTTTTCCCTGAAACCGTCTTCTGTTTTTTTGAAACCTTCGTTTTCTAAAATTTCTTTCGCTTTTTCCGGGTTGAATTCTATAATTTTAGTTGAGGTGGAAAAATCAAAATAACGTGCCAGAATGGGGGAATCGGCGGTTTCGCCTTCTCCCAGAAAGACCTTCTCTAAAATTTCTTCTCTGTTGACAGCATAACTTATTGCCTGTCTCATTTCCTTGTCCAGAATTTCTGAATTCTTGAGATTAAAAAAGAGGGCGAAATATCTTGGTAACTCTAACTTGTAGAGATTAAACCCTTCTTTTGATAAAATTTCAAGGTACTTTGGTTCAGAAACGGCAAAGCCATCGATTTCTCCAACCCCGGCTGCTTTTAACAAATCTTCAAAAGTCTGGTAAAAATAAAAGGAAACTTTTTTCAGTAAAGGCTTTTGAGTATAAAAGTTTTCGTTTCTCTCAAATGTTATTCTGTTGATATAGCCGGATTTGTCTTTTTCTATTTCCTTTAATTTGAAAGCCCCCGTGCCGACCAGGTATTCTCGCGAGTTTAAAGTCCAGGGGAAGTTTTCCGGCGGAATATCCTGAAAAATATGTTTTGGCAGAATTTTTAGACGGGCTACAGTTTCCAAAAAAGCAGAATAAGGTTTTTGAAGATGAAAAATTATTTTCTTTCGCCCGTCTGTTTCTACATTCACCCCTGACCACTCTATGCTTTGAGAGCTTTTATATTGAGGAGATTGAATAAGAGTAACAGTGAAGGCTACATCTTCTGAAGTTAAAGGTGTCCCGTCATGGAAAAAGACATTTTCTTTCAATTGGAATTGGTAATCTTTTCCTCCTCCAGTAATCTGAAAATCTTCGGCAATATCTTTGACTATTTTTCCGTCGGTGTCATATTTGAGAAGCCCGGAAAACAATATCTCAACCAGGTCTCTGTCCGGGTCGTTGTCAGAAAGATAAAGAGGATTTATAAATCTTGGTTGCCCTATTAATCCTTCTTTATATTCTCCTCCCGAGGCAGGAATGATTTTCGTTTTTTCAAAGTAATAATTAATGTTTAAGAAAGCGGCGGAGATTACAAATAAAAAGAGAAAGAAAAAAAACAATGCTCTTTCTTTTTTGCCAAGAATATTAAAAAATCTTTTCCATTGTGGATATTTCGGGAGTTCTGAATAAAGAAAATTTTTTATTTTAGTCGATAACTTCAATTTAGATTGCGTCAAGTTAGATTAAACTCAAAAATTATAGTATTAAGCTTATCAAAGAAATACCTATAAACAAAACGGCTAAAACAACTGTAATCCAGAAGATTGTTTTTTCCATTCCCCGTTTTTTAAAATAAGAACCTCCGGCTTCGCCAAAAGCAGCTCCCAGAGCAGTGCCTCTTTGCTGGAGTAAAATAAAAACAATTAAAAGACAGGGAATAATAATTTGGAGAATAAGTAAAAATTTATTCATATCGGACTTAGAATTTAAAATTTAGAACTTGGGTTGTACTAATTTACAATTCTCTAATTTTTGACGAAACTTTTTTTTGAGAAGCGAGAGCGCTTAGAAACCAAATTAAAAGACTTGTCCAAAAAAGGGGCCAAAAGCCTGCAATAATCAGCTCTGAAAAGACAATATCCACTATCCAAACCATTAACATATTTACAATTAACCCAAAGAGGCCAAAAGTCAATACTCTCAAGGGAAGAGTTATTAGATTGATTATTGGTTTAAGGAAATAATTAACTACTCCAAAGACAAGTCCGGCAAAAAATAAAATCTTTATGGATTCCTCAAAATCGCCTGTTACTTTCACGCCGGGCACAAGGAGAGTTGCTAAATAAAAACCCAGAAAACCGACAACTATGTAAGCAATAAACTTTGTCATTATATTATTTTAGCAGGAGATGTCAAATAAAGTCAATTTATGAGTCTCTTTTTTCTTAAATTTCTGTGGTAAGTTATAGCAAATCTGTGGGCTTCGTCTCTGATTCGAAGAAGCAGGTTAGAAATTTCCTGGGATATATTTTTCAAAAGAATCGGCTCTTTTCTGTTTTCCAGGTAAAGCTTATTATCTTTTTTTGCCAGAGCAACAAGAGCAATTTTTTTTGTTCTTAATTTTTTGTTTCTACTCAAATAATAATTCCTGGTTACCGAGAGGGCAGCGTTCAACTGAGCCTTGCCGCCGTCGATAAGAATTAGCTCCGGAAAGCTCCACTCCCGATGCTTGAACCTTCGGGAAATCACTTCTCGGAGCATGGCAACATCATCGGGTTTGCCATCAATTTTTATTTTGAATTTTCGGTATTCACTTTTGTCAGATTTTCCTTCTTTGAAAACTATCATTGAGCCCGTGGCTGTTTGCCCCTGGATATTGGAAATATCGTAACCTTCAATTCTTTTTATTTTTCTTCTGACACCTAAAACTTTTCTTAATTCTTTTTCAATTTCTTGCCAGTTCTCATTTTTTCTTTCATTGATGATTTGGATAACTCTGGCATGCTCAAGAATATTTTCCAACAATTTTATCTGGTCTCTCCGATTTGCTGCTTTCTCAAATTCTTGTGCTTTTGAAAACTTTTCCATTTCCTTTTTTAAGTTTTTTAAAACTTCTTTCTTTTTGCCTTGGAAAATTTTTAACAAACTCCTTGCGTTCTCTTGAGATTCTTTTTTGATTTTCTCTCTGAAGTTCGAAATCTGGCTGGCAACTTTTGAACTGAGAAGGCAGGGTGCCGGGCAGAGCCTCATTTGATACCATAAACAAGGATTTTTCATTATTGTTTTACAAGTTCGGTAGGGAAAAACTTTTCTCAGAAACTGAAGAGTTTTTTTGATAGCTTTTCCTTCAACAAAAGGACCGATAAAAACAGACTTAATGTTTGTTTTCTTTGCTCTTTGCTCTTTTAATTGATGAGTCAGAAAAACTCTGGGAAATTCCTCTTTTGTTATTCCTAAATAAAAATAATTTTTATCGTCACGCCAGAGGATATTAAACTTCGGTTGCTCTTTTTTGATTAATTCTGCTTCTTTGAGCAAAGCCTCAATTTCAGAATCTGTTTTTTTGTAACCAATTTTTTCTATTTTATCCAGGAAAAGATTATCTCTGAAGCCTGGTGTTTTAAAATGGTTTTTTACTCTTTCTCTGATATTTGCTGCTTTGCCGATGTATAAAATTTTTCCTTTTTTGTCGTAAAAAAGATAAACTCCCGGGCTTTTGGGCAGTTCTGGAATTTCTGGTTTTCTGATTTTTGTTATTTTTTCAGTCATATTGAGCAGCTGCTTTGCTTATTTTGTTATCCTTTATTTATAAAACAAAAATCTGTTTTTGACAAACCGCCGGACAAAAACTTCTTTTTTGGTTAATTTATTTTTTTCTTTTAAGGGATGCCGGTGAAGAAGGCTGCTAGGGTTGAAAATCCTTTGAAGTTCGGCTAAAATTAGTACTTATGTGGAAGGATTTTGTTTATGGCAGAAGGTTTTATAAAAATTAGAGGAGCTCGGGTTCATAATTTAAAAAAGATTAATCTGGATATTCCCAAAGGGAAGCTGGTTGTTATCACCGGTGTTTCGGGAAGCGGAAAATCATCCTTGGCTTTTGATACTATATTTGCCGAAGGTCAGAGAAGATATGTTGAGAGTTTATCGACTTATGCCAGGCAATTTTTGGGAGTGATGGAAAAACCGGAGGTTGATAAAATTGAAGGGATTTCGCCGGCGATTTCCATTGACCAGAGAAAATCAGCCCACAATCCTCGCTCAACCGTCGGAACAATGACAGAGATTTATGATTTTTTAAGAGTTCTTTTTGCCTCGGTTGGGACTCCTCATTGTCCGAAGTGTGGAAGATCTGTTTCTCGCCAGACAATTGACCAGATAGTTGAACAAATTCTGGGCCTCACAAAGAACAAAGAAATTTTGATTTTGGGCCCGGTGGTTCAGGGGAAAAAGGGAGAACACAAGGCAATTTTAGAAGAAATTGAAAGAGCAGGCTTTATCAGGGTGAGGATTGATGGCATTCTGGAGAGAGTTGCTGATGCCCGGGAAAGAGTTCTTGCTCCTGGCAAGAAACACAATATTGAGGCTGTCGTTGACCGTTTGATAATGGAAGAAGAAATTGATAGGTCAAGATTGGTTGATTCGGTTGAGACGGCTTTAAAATTGGGAAAGGGTAGAATTATTGTCAACCAGAAGACCGTAGGACAGAAATCAAAAGATTTCATATTTTCCGAGCGTTTTGTCTGCGAATATTGCGGGATCTCTCTGCCGGAAATTGAACCTCGTCTTTTTTCTTTTAATTCCCCTTATGGCGCTTGTCCCTCTTGTCAAGGATTGGGCAAAAAATTGGAAGTTGATCCGGAACTTGTTATTCCCAATCAAAACCTCTCTATTTCTGAAGGAGCAATTTTCCCTTGGGCCAGAGCCAGCCATAAGGTTGGCAGGCAAGGTTATTTTTGGTGGCAACTCCGGGATTTAGCCGAGAGGCGGAACTTTTCTCTGGATACGCCGGTTAAAGATTTATCTAAAGAGAATTTAGAATCTATTTTATACGGTGATGTTGGTTTTGAAGGGGTTATTCCCAGCCTTGAAAGAAGATACTGGGAAACAGATTCCGAAGCAACCAGAGAAGAAATAAAAAAATATATGAGAGAGAGAATTTGTGAAAAATGCCAGGGAAAGAGGTTGCGAGAGGAAGCCTTGGCAGTTAAAGTTGGGGGGAAATCAATTGCTGAAATTGTTGAAATGGATATTAAAAGTTGTCGCCAATTTTTTGAAGGCTTGAACAAGAAAAAATTAGGAGAGGCGAAATTTAAAATTGCTCGGGATATTGTAAAAGAAATTATTTTCAGAATTCAATTTTTGCTTGATGTCGGTTTAGATTATTTGACTCTGTCCAGAACTGCAGAAACTTTATCCGGAGGAGAAGAACAGAGAACGAAATTAGCCACTCAAATTGGTTCGAAACTGACCGGTGTTTTGTATATTCTGGACGAACCCTCAATCGGCTTGCACCAAAGAGACCAGGGAAGATTAATTAAAACATTGAAAAAATTAAGAGATTTGGGAAATACAGTGATTGTGGTGGAACATGATAGTCAGACCATTAAAGAGGCTGACTGGGTTATTGATATAGGGCCCGGAGCAGGAAAACACGGTGGAAGGGTTGTTTTTCAAGGCACGCCGAAAAAGCTTTTAAGAGCCCATACTTTAACCGGAGATTATCTGGCTGGAAGAAAAAAAGTAAAAATAGAAGAGAATGAAATTTCTTCTCAAACTTCTTCTTTTTCTCAAGATAGGGAAGGAGAAAGTAATAAATTTTTGTTGGTCCGAAAAGCCCGGGAACATAATTTAAAAAATATTGATGTTAAGATTCCCTTGGGGAAGTTTGTCTGCGTGACAGGTGTTTCTGGAAGCGGTAAGAGCAGTTTGGTCAACGACATCATTGCCCGGGCATTATATCAGAAATTTTATCATTCAAAAACCGAAGCGGGTAAATGTGAGGGAATTCTGGGGACCGAATTTCTTGATAAAGTTGTTTTGGTAACCCAGGAGCCAATCGGCAGAACTCCGCGAAGCAATCCTGCAACCTATACCGGGATTTTCGATTATATCCGCCGTCTTTTTTCTCAGACCAGGGGAGCAAAGATAAGGGGTTACAGGCCCGGTCGTTTCAGTTTTAATGTAGAAGGAGGAAGATGCGAGGCATGCGAAGGACAGGGGCTGAAAAAAATTGAAATGTATTTTTTGCCCGATATTTACGTAACGTGCGAGGAGTGTAAAGGGAAGAGATACAACAAAGAAACATTAGAAGTTGAATACCGAGCCAAGAATATTTCTGAAGTGTTGGCTATGACGGTTGAAGAAGCATTGAACTTTTTTAAAAACATACCGGGTCTCCGGGAAAAACTTCAAACTTTGTATGATGTAGGATTAGGTTATATAGAACTTGGCCAACCTGCTCCTTCTCTGTCGGGAGGGGAGGCGCAGAGGATTAAACTTGCCCGAGAGCTCAGCAAGAAAGCAACCGGCAGAACTTTATATATTCTTGATGAACCGACCACCGGCTTACATCCCGATGATGTCAAGAAACTTTTGTTTGTTCTTAAAGAATTGGTTAGAAGAGGCAATACAGTTCTGATGACAGAGCACAATTTAGATTTGATTTATGGCGGAGCGGATTGGATAATTGATTTGGGTCCCGAAGGGGGAGACAAAGGTGGCTATATTGTAGGAGAAGGCCCTCTTTCAAAGATAATTAAAAATAAAAAAAGCTACACTGGACAATACTTGAAAGCTCTTTTAAAAAAATAATAGTTCGTTAACTTTCCATTTATTTTTGGAGAAAGGAGGAAAGAGATGTGGGGAAAAAAGCAAAGGTTAAAAAAGTACAGCAGATTTTGAGCGGACTAACAAAAAAACCTCTTACAGCGAAAGACAGGCGGGGTTTTGAGGCAGAAGAAAAAGCATTTAAGGCAGCCGAATACTGGCGAAAAAAGAAAATCATTCTCAGTGTCAGAAGAACAGAGGGATTCGGTCCTGAGGATAGACAGGGAAAAGACCTTATCTTGGTGCTTAGAGATGGGAGGGAACTATTCATTGATGTCAAAGATTACTGTAATCTTGAAGCAGTTAAGAAATGTAAAAAGAGAAAAGTCTGTCTTTTAACTATTTGGCCTGATGAAAACGAAGAAATTGCCAAAGAAAAAATGCTTAATTTAATAATTTCTGCTTATATCTCTGATTTTAAGTTTCCTCAAGTTCGCCAACTGGTTTCTAAAATTCTGGAAATTAAAAAACATTCTTCTTTGCCCAAGAAACCAAATCTCTTCAGGAAAATTATTTCTCGATTCAAGATTCTTTCAGAATAAAAAAGATGTTGAGATTGTTGTTAATCCAAAGGGGTATCTTCTTGATACCTCTTTTATTTTTATGAAGTGCTCAGTGCTCTAATACCGTAGGTGGCATAATTTGCTTGGCATACTTTACTTGGTATTGTAATCGGTACTTGACAAAAAATTAGCCTCGATTAAAATAAAATATTAGCAATTAAAGGTCGTGGCTGCTAATTTATAATTTACTCGGATAGTTTGCCGGCAAAAGATAATTCGGTAAACCGTCCGCTTTTCTTAATATTTAAAAAATATATATGAAGATAAAACCATTATCAGATCATATTCTCATTTCTCCAATTACCCAGGAGGAGAAAACAAAAACCGGTATTTTCCTTCCCCAGACAGCAGAGAAAGAAAGACCGGAGCAAGGCAAGGTGATTGCCGTAGGTCCCGGGAGAAGATTGCCTTCCGGTAAAAGAGTTCCTCTGGAAGTTAAAAAAGGAGATACCGTTCTCTTTACCAAATATGGTCCAAACGAAATAAAGGTCGGCGACAAAGAATATCTAATTGCTAAAGAGGAAGATATTTTAGCAATTTTGGAATAAATAAATATTAATAACCAATAGTAAAAGTATGGCTAAACAAATCAAATATTCCGAAGAAGCCCGAAAAAAATTAAAAATCGGCGTGAATAAATTAGCAAATGCGGTTAAAGTAACAATCGGTCCTAAAGGGAGAAATGTTGTTTTGGACAAAGGATTCGGCGCACCAACCATTACCAATGATGGTGTTACCATTGCTAAGGAGATTGAGCTTGAAGATAAAATTGAGAACCTCGGAGCCGAAATTATAAAAGAGATTTCTTCAAAAACAAATGATGTTGCCGGCGATGGCACAACTACTGCTGTGGTTCTGGCTCAATCTTTAGTCGGAGAGGGTTTGAAAAATGTAACTGCCGGCGCTAATCCTCTTGCTTTAAGAAGAGGGATTGAAAAAGGGGCGCAGGCTGCTATTGAGGCTTTAAGAAAACTTTCCAAGCCCATCAATATTGAAGAAAAGAAAGAGGTTGCCCAGGTGGCTACCATTTCAGCCGAAGACCAAGAGCTTGGTAATTTAATTGCCGAGGTTATCCAGGAGGCCGGCAGAGATGGTGTTGTTACCGTTGAAGAGTCAAAAACTTTCGGTATCTCAAAAGAAGTAGTCAAAGGATTGCAGTTTGACAGAGGTTATGTTTCTCCTTATATGATTACCGATACCGAGAAAATGGAAGCCGTCTTGGAAGACCCTTATATTTTAATCACTGATAAGAAAATTTCTTCCATTCAAGAGATTCTGCCGATTTTGGAAAAAATTGCCAAGACCGGTAAAAAAGAATTTGTAATTATTGCCGATGAAATTGAAGGCGATGCTCTGGCAACATTGGTTGTTAACAAACTTCGTGGTGTTTTGAACGCGTTAGCCTGTAAGGCTCCTGGATTTGGCGACAGAAGAAAAGAAATGTTAGAAGATATTGCTGTTGTTACCGGCGGGCAGGTGGTTTCCGAGGAAAAAGGAATGAAACTTGAGAATGTAGAATTGGCGATGCTTGGTAGAGCCAGGAAAGTTATTTCTCAGAAAGAAAATACAATTATTGTTGGTGGGAAAGGAAAGAAAGCAGAGATTGAAGCCAGGATTTCTCAGTTGAGAAATGAAATTAAAGGAACAACTTCTGAATTTGACAAAGAAAAATTAGAAGAAAGACTGGGGAAACTTTCAGGAGGAGTGGCCGTTATAAAAGTTGGAGCCCCGACCGAAGTTGAGCAAAAAGCCCGACAACACAAAGCAGAAGATGCTCTGGCGGCTACAAAAGCGGCAATTGAAGAAGGAATTGTTCCCGGCGGTGGAGTGGCCCTTTTAAGAGTTTCTGTATCTTTAGAAGATTTGAAACTTAGAGGGGATGAAAAAACAGGAATTGCCATTTTAAAGAAAGCCTTAGAAGAGCCGATAAGAATGATTGCCGAAAATGCCGGAATTGAAGGTTCTATTGTTGTTGACCAGGTCAAAAAACACAAAGGAAATTATGGTTTTAATGCTCAAACTCTGGAATACCAAGATTTAATTGAAGCCGGAATAGTTGATCCGACAAAAGTAGTAAGAAGCGCTCTGGAAAACGCTGTTTCTGGAGCGGCTATGTTACTGACAACCGAGGTTGCAATTTCTGACCTGCCGGAGAAGAAAGAAAAAGAACAACCTTCAATGCCAGAAGGAATGGGAGCAGATTACTAAATAACTTCAACTCTCTCTTAAGCTGTTTTTGAACCTCCTCTTTGCTTTAGAGAGAGTTTTTGTTATAATAAATTATAATCAGAGATTTAAAGTTTTTAATATGAAGTGCCCAATTTGTAAAGTTAATTTAAAAGAAACGGTCTTTTACGGAGTCGGTGTTGATTACTGTCCTCAGTGTCTTGGTATCTGGTTTGAACTTGATGAACTACGTCAAGCAAAAGATGAAAAAGATAAAAATTTAAATTGGCTGGATATCTCGCTTTGGCAAGATGAAAAGAAATTTAAAATTTCAAAAAACAAAAAAATCTGTCCCCACTGTTCGACTCCTTTGTATTCTTTGAATTACGGCGATTCAAATATTGAAGTTGATGTTTGTAATGTTTGTAAAGGAGTCTGGTTGGATAGAGGGGAGTTTAAAAAAATTATTGATTATCTCAAGAAAAAAGGGGAGGATGAAGTTTTAAAGAATTGTTTTAAGAATGTGATAAAAGAAGGATTAGAGGTATTCATGGGTCCCGAAACCTTTCGAGAAGAATTAGGCGATTTCCTAACTATTTTAAAACTTTTTAATTATAAATTTGCTACAAAGTACCCGACAATCAGCAAAATAATTTCTTCTCTTCCCAAATAGTCAGAATTTTCCCGGATAATCAGAATGTATGTTTGAAGTTTCTCCGAACATTACGGTATTTAATAAAAAAAGAGGCATCTTCTGATGCCTCTTTTTAAATTGTAAAGATTCATCAAGGTTCACTGTATGTTCCTTTGTAGCATAAGTCCTGCCAGTATTTCCCTTTGTTTAATCGTTCCCCGATGTCCACTTCAAAAAACTCTTCAACAGGAGCGAAAATTTCCGGAAATTCTTTATAAACTTTTTTAGCTATAGAGATTACTTTCTGGAGGCCTTTGGCTGTCATTTTGCCCAAAGGAGGCCGGCAGGGACCTGAAGGCATACCAAGAATATTCATCAACGTTTTTATTGGCAGAGGATTGCGAGCCTTAAAGAAAACTTTGCCGTAGGGTGTCTCTTCTTCTGTTTTTACGGTGACCATTTCAAACAGCGGCTTCAAAGATTCTTGGATTTTTTCGGCTCCCTTTGTATTGCCTGTTAAGAGGAATTCGGTCATTTCCTGAACCGCTTTTGGGGCCACATTTGAAACAACCGAAATTACTCCGGAGGCTTTTATTCTTTGGTCTGCCATCATGCTGAATGTCTTATCGTCATCTCCGGAAAGAATGTCAAATTCTTCTCCGCAGCATTCCCGGATCCGAGCAGCATTTTCCAGAGCATTTTCTCCGGTTGCTTCTTTGACTGCTCGAACATTCGGATATTTGTTATGGAGAATAGCAAGGTCTTCTGCTAAAAGTTGAGTGCCTGTTCTGCCGGGGATGATATAAGGAATAATTTGGACTTCGGGAAATTTTTCAGCCACCGGAGTAATATATTCTTTTCGAATTTCCAAAGAACTCGGTCCGTTGTAATAAGGGTCAACCAAAAGAATGGCTTCGGTACCATCGCGTACTGCTTGCTCGGTTCCCTTTAATGTTTCTTCGGTATTATTGCTGCCTGTTCCGGCAATAAATTGGCAATTTCCTTTTGTTCTCTCGCAGATTGTAGAGATGATAAGGTTATGATCCAGCCAATTTAAAGTCGGGCTCTCGCTGGTTGTTCCAGTTCCCAGTATTCCGCTTACTCCTTGAGAGATCTGAAAATCAATCAGTTTTCTCAATCCCTGCCAGTCAATAGCCGAATCGGGGTTATTTTCTAAAAAAGGCGTAATCAGAGCAGTGTAACACCCTTTAAACATTTCTTTCACTCCTTTCTTTTAAAAATTATTTTCAATATCTGTCCAATATACTCGGTTTCTTTTTAATGTGCCGAGATGTATAACCTTTTATTAACAAAAAACAAAAATTTTGTCAAATTTCCGCCAAAGTTTTTTTAAGTGTTTTGATTTTCTTAGATTGAAAAAATACTAAAATATATGTAAGCTATAATAAAGGTCAAAAAAAATTAGAATTTAGATAAAAATATTTATGTCAATTCTTTGCTATATAATTTTGGCTGTAATTGCTGTAATAATTATCTGGTTTATAATGATTTTTAACGGATTGGTGAAAAGAAAAAACCGGGCAAAAGAAGCCTGGTCCGATATTGATGTTCAATTAAAAAGAAGATATAATTTAATTCCCAATTTGGTGGAAACGGTCAAAGGATATGCTGCTCACGAAAGAGAAGTTCTGGAAAATGTTACCGAGGCAAGAACTCGAGCTATGGGAGCCAAAACAGTGGAAGATAAAGCAGAGGCCGAAAATATGTTGACCGACACCTTGAAATCTCTTTTTGCCGTTTCGGAAAATTATCCCGATTTGAAAGCATCCCAGAATTTTCTGGAACTTCAGAGGGAACTTCGAGACACAGAAGATAAAATCCAGGCTGCCAGACGATTTTACAACTCAAATGTCAGAGATTTGAATATTAAAATAGAAAGTTTTCCTTCAAATATAGTTGCCAAGATATTCAATTTCAAGAAAATGACACTTTTTGAGATTGAGGAAGCTGCTGTCAGAGAAGTGCCAAAAGTAGGATTCTAACTATTATTCTTATATTTTTGTGATTCAACAATAAGATAATGCTTATCTTGATTTATGCCTACCTTATACGCTCAAGCTGAGTCAAATGTCCGCAAAACGTGGCTTTTGATTACTGTCTTTTTGATTTTTATCATTGCTTTGGGTTGGCTTTTCAGTTATCTTCTGGAAAGCAGTTTAATCTTGATTATTGCAGTGATTTTTAGTATTCTTATGAGTTTCGGAAGTTACTGGTATTCCGACAGGGTTGTTTTGGCAATGACAAAAGCCAGACCAATAGAAAAAAAAGATAACCCCGAGCTTTACAGGGTTGTTGAAAATCTCTGTATTACCGCTGGGTTGCCGGTGCCCAAAATTTTTATTCTGCCGGAAACCCAGCCAAACGCTTTTGCCACCGGCAGAGATGAGAATCACGCTGTTGTTGCTGTAACTCAAGGATTGTTAGATAAACTGGAGAGAGTAGAACTTGAAGGAGTGATAGCCCATGAGTTATCTCATATTAAAAACAAAGATATGCTTCTTCAAACTGTTATTGTTGTTTTGGCAGGAGTGATTGCCATAGCCTCAAATTTATTCTTGAGAATAAGTTTCTGGGGAGGAATGAGCAAAAGTCGAGACAGAGATTCATCGGGAGCGCTTTTGATGGCGCTTGGACTGGTGGCAGCAATTTTAGCTCCAATTGCGGCTTCAATTATCAGATTGGCCATTTCAAGAAAAAGAGAATTTTTAGCCGATGCTTCAGGGGCTTTATTGACCAGATATCCGGAAGGTCTGGCCCGGGCTTTAGAGAAAATTTCTGCCGACCAGACACCAATGAGAAGAGCCGGTAATTCCACCGCCCATCTTTTTATTTCTTCTCCCTTTAAAGGAAAACAAAAAAGGAGCTGGTTCACGAAATTATTTCTTACTCATCCGCCGGTAGAGGAGAGAATTAAAGCGTTGCGGGGGATGAAAATATAGTTTTAAAATTGAATTTTTAAAATGAATTTTTAAAAACAAGGAGGGGTGTGCCGAATGGCAAGGCGCCAGTTTGGAGAACTGGTGGGCATTTATGCCCTTGCAGGTTCGAGTCCTGTCCCCTCCGCCATTTTATAATTTTAAATTTTTGAATTATAGAAATTCCGCTATTATTAACTAATGGCTAAAAAATTAAAAACTATTCTTTTTGTTTTTCTCTTCTGTCTTTTAGGAGCAGGTGGTTTTTATTTCTTCGGCAACTGGAAGGAAGCAGAAGCCAACCCTGACCCTTCTGTTATTGATAGTTTTACTGATGAGACAATGATTGCTACGACAACCAATCTTGTCATCAGCACAAGCACTGGTCAGGTTATATTAGCAACCCTTAAGGAAAATGGAGAATCATGTTCTTCTGGTGGTGAATGTGCTTCTGGTTATTGTGTTGACAGCGTTTGCTGTAATACAGCTTGTCCGGGACCTTGTAGGATATGTAGTACTGGAACATGCACTAATTTAGCTATAGATTCCCAACCGACCGGGTGTAACGGCAGTTGTCAATACTGTGATGGCAGTGGGACCTGCAAAACCATGCAGTGGGTTGAGACTGCCACACGAGGTTGCGAGTCATATTCTAGTATTAACAATTACTGTAAGCCAAGCAGAGTAGGGACTTATGGTTGGACTTCGATAGCCGGCCTACCCTGTAACTATGGCGTTGCCACGAGCAAGTATGGGACCGGTCCTATCACCTGCTACCAGTATCAGTGTCAGTACATTGAATAAACAGGGTATGAGCTATTTGTTCACGGACATCGCTTATCGGTTTCCTTGTCCAAGGCGCGGCTGTTGGAAATGTAATAAACTGTTAAACCGTTAAACTGTAAGGTTATTATATTGAACATGAGTAACAAAAACTAAATTGATTTTTCTTGCCTCAAAATTTTGTTATAATATGTTACAATAATTAAATCTATTGAAAATGGTTAAAAAACACCTAAAAAATATTCTCTTTCTCTTTCTTTTTCTCTTCTGCCTATTAGGGGCAGGAACCTTCTATTTTTTCAATGATTTCAAAGAAGCAAGTGCCAACCCTGACCCTTCTGTTATTGATAGTTTTACTGATGAGACAATGATTGCTA
>CAYQUV010000014.1:0-19816 GCA_964421005.1 uncultured Candidatus Saccharibacteria bacterium | reverse complement strand
TCAGCGGTAGAGCAGGGTCCTTATAAGGCCAAGGTTCGCAGGTTCAAATCCTGCCGTGCGCACTGGGTACTTGGTACAGTGATTAGCGCGCTGCTTAGATATAACAGAGGTCGCAGGTTCAAGCCCTAGCATTGCACAATGGGCAATTAGCTCAGCTGGCTAGAGCGTCGCCTCGACACGGCGGAGGTCGCAGGTTCAAGTCCTGCATTGCCCACAAAAAACCCGCTCGTCGAGCGGGTTTTTTATATTATTTTTAGAAAGTTTATCAAGTCTTTTTCTTTTTTATCAAATTAATTAATTTCTGGAGCAGTTTTTTAGGTTCTCTGTCAAAAACAATCATCTTTTTAGGCCTGTAACCTCTTTTTAAAATATCATCTATTAAATCAGCCGTTCCGCCGGTTTCCTGTAAAACGCCAATCGGCGTTCTTGTCTCAAAAGCTATGGTGAATTCGTTTAAGGTTCCTGTTCTGCCGCAGGCAATAATTACCCCATCAGCCGCTTTGGTCAAAATTAAGTTGCGGCCGACATAATCAAAACCGGTGTAAACAATCAAATCAAACTGGTCGATTGGCAGGTGATAAGTTTTTGTATGTTCCCTTTTAGAGCTGGCCGGAGAAAAACCAATACTAGATTTTCCGCCCGCCTCTTTATAACCTTCTGCCGCATAGTAAGGTACGCCGGTTGTAGCCCCGGTTAGTAAAACGCAATCTTTTTTAGCAATTTCCTTGCCAATCTCCAAGGCTATCTCTTTTATCTTGGGACAACAGTGACTGATATCGGCTGCTCCTGAAACAGCAATTTTGAAATTTGGGTTGTCTTTCATAATTTAATAATTATGCTCTCGGTAGTTTCGCTATTTCTATAATTATACCACTTATTTAAAATTTATTCTAAATTCGCAATCGTATTTTTGAAAACCTAATTTTTCATAGAAGCGGTTGACTTCCGGACGGTGAAAACGGAAAGCACAAATCAATTTTTAATCTTTATTTTCACTGCCCTGCCTAAAACCGATAATGCCGCACATGAGGTTTGTTCAAAAAATTTGGTTAACTTTTTTTTATTAAGTGCCCCCACTCCGAATCGAACGGAGATCTTAACCTCCGGAGGGTCACGCTCTATCCTTTAAGCTATGGGGGCTGTATCTTCAAATTTTAATTTATTTTTCAGCTATCAGATAAATATTACTTATTTTACCAACTCCACCAGACCAAATTTTTTTAACTTTAAAACCAGTTTTCTTAATTATTTTTTTTAACTCACTTTGATTAAAACAATGAAAGTATCGCTCTAAAACTATCTTACCTTCTGAATCTTTCCAAGGAATAAAGACATCTAAAAAATCTAATTTTGATTTAAGAATCACTTTTAAAATGGTATATTTTAAGAAGAGTTTCCAAAAATTTGGCCTTTTAAAGATATTCCATACCCTTAAGATTAAAATTCCTCCGGGTTTTAAAACTCTGTGTATTTCTTTTAAGGACCGTGTCCGAAATCTCTTGGAAGGAATCTGGTGAAGAACAGAAATACTATAAACTTTATCAAAATAATTATCTGGAAAAGGAAGATTTAAAACATCGGCTACCTGAAATCTCGCTCCCGGATAATTCCTCTTGGCAATTTCAATTAATTTTTCTGAAAAATCTATCCCGAAATAGTCAACACTTTTATCTTTTAAAACTTTATAAAATCTGCCACTGCCGCAACCCAGGTCTAAGATTCTCTCGCCGGGAACCGCCCATTCTCCCAAATTTTTTATGTCATCCGGAATAAATTCCCTGCTTCTTGTAAAAGGGATGGCAATTTTATTATAATCATTTTTAGTTTTTTCTAATAAATATTCAGCGTATTCTCTATCCATATGACAAAAAAGAAAACTGAGGAAACAATTATAAAAGAATTAACCCATGCCGGGATTAAAACCCGGAGAGATTTGGATTCTTTCAAAAGAAAAATGGCAAAAAAATATAAAATCAGTTGTCCAACCAATATAGAACTACTTAAAACTTATCACAAAATGGTTGGGAATAAAAGAGTTAAAGCCTCTCCGGAAATTTTGAAATTGCTTCGGACCAGACCTATCCGTTCACTTTCCGGAATAATTAATGTCTCTGTTTTGACAAAACCGTATCCCTGCCCCGGCAAATGTATTTATTGCCCCGCTGAGCAAGGAATTCCTAAAAGTTACCTGAAAGAGGAACCTGCTGTCCAAAGAGCCATTCTTAATAAATTCAATCCTTACCGGCAGGTCCAAACCAGATTAAAAAGTCTGGCAAAAACAGGTCATCCTCTTGATAAAATAGAGTTGAGAATAATCGGAGGAACCTGGAGTTTTTATCCAAAAAATTATCGAACCTGGTTTATTAAAGAATGCTTTCGTGCCTGTAACGAATACTCGGGGAAAAAACCTGGTACTCTTAAAAGGTTAAGTTTACAAAAATTGCAGGCTTTAAATGAGAAGGCAAAGTGTCGGCTCGTTGGTATCGCCGTTGAAACCAGACCCGATTATATAAATATTGAAGAAATAAAAAAAATGAGAGAATTGGGCATAACCAGAGTTGAACTGGGGGTTCAGAGTATTTATGATGATGTCTTGAAAAAAGTTCGAAGGGGCCATAATATCAGAGCAACAATCGAAGCAACTCGTCTTTTAAAAGACGCCGGCTTCAAAATTTGCTATCAGATGATGCCAAATTTGCCGGGTTCTTCACCGAAAAAAGATTTAAAAATGTTTGAGGAAATCTTTGAAAATCCTGATTTCAAACCGGACCTTTTAAAAATTTATCCTCTGGCTTTAGTTTCTCAGACCCCTTTGTACAAATGGTATTCAAAAGGAAAATATAAGCCCTATTCCGAAAAAGAATTGATTAAACTTTTGATAGAAATCAAAAAAAGAATTCCTTACTGGTTGAGAATTCAAAGAATTGTCAGAGACATTCCTTCAAAAGATATTATTGCCGGAGGAGCTAAAATTTCAAATCTCAGGGAAATAGTCCAAAAAGAAATGAAAGAGAAAGGGTTAAAATGTAAGTGTATAAGATGTAGAGAGGTCAAAGAAGATTATAACCCGAAAGAAAAATTGAAGCTTTTTCGCCAGGATTACAACGCTTCAAAAGGAAAAGAAATATTTTTAAGTTTTGAAGATAAAGAAAGGAATAAGCTTTATGCTTTACTGCGCCTCCGCATTCCTCTTTTCTTAGATAAAATAACAAAAGAATCAAAAATAACAGAAATCATGCCTGTTTTAAAAAAGGCGGCCATAATCAGAGAAGTCCATACTTATGGCCAAATGCTTCCTCTTGGAGAAAAAACTCTTTCTGCTCAACATCAAGGACTAGGAAAAAAGTTGATTAGAGAAGCTGAAAAAATTGCCAAAAAAGAATTCGGTTTAAGGAAAATAACCGTAATTTCAGGAATTGGGGTAAGAGGATATTATTCAAAATTAGGCTACTGCTTAAGCGATACATATATGGTTAAAAGATTGTAAATAAAAATACTCTGAGTTTGAATCTCAAAGTATTTTTTCGCTATTTTTCAGTAAATATATTTTAAACGTGCCGATTTAGCCAATCCAAAGAAAGAACAATCAGCTCATCTTTGGCCCTCTTGCTTTCAAAATGATGGTCGGTTCCTTCGACTATTTCCAATTTCTTTTCTCCCTTGATTTTCTCGGCTAATTCTTCGGTGTATTTCAAGGGAACATCGTCATCTTCTCTACCGTGAATAAAAAAGGTTGGAACCTCAATCTGAGAAATGACTTTCTGCCAATCTTTTCCCTCAGCCTCCTTTAAATAACGAATTCCTATTCTTCCTTTTGGTGTATCAAGATAACCCTGTTTTTTCCATAAACTGAGCTCCTCTGAAGAATACCACCGACCCATAAGCTCTTTTTGATGAAGAGCCGGTGAAAGCAATATAAGGGTATTTGCTTTTTTATACTCTCTTTGGAACAAAACCGCTATCAGCGCTCCTAGGCTATGCCCCAGAACAGAAACTTTCTCTTTATTAACTTTTCCCTTACTGACTAGAATTTTATAAGCAGTTTCTAATTCTTTTACCTCTCCTGCGATGCTAAGATTTTCAATCTTTCCTTCTGAATCCCCGTGGCCAGAGAAATCAAAACGGAAAGTCACAATCCCTTCCCGGGCTAATTTTCTTGCCAAAACGACAAATTTTCTTTGAGACTTGGTCTGGTTGAATCCGTGACAAATTATTAAGCCGGGCGATTTTCCTTTAATTTCCTGAACTCTCGTCTTTTGAGGAAATGTTAAAACTCCCCATAATTCCTCTTTTTTCTGGTTTTGAAACCTAACTAATTCTTCCTTTATCTTTCTTTTAGCCATTTTTCCTCCTTGAAATTGAGCGTAAAATAGTTTGTCAATGTGTCAATGTATGAATGTAGTTTACTACTGTCTAAATTTTTTGTCAATCAATAAATCAAATAATCTTTGTTATAAGATAGCCAATTATAGAAAATAAAGCAATCGGCGGAAGAGCAGGCATGGGTTGGCGGATTTTTTTGGAAATGAAAATCAAAAAACCGAAAAAAAGCCCAATTAAAGAAAATAAAGCAACGATTAAAGAATTTGAAATACTTTGAGGAACCAAGGAAGAAGAAAGAATCAGAGGAAAAATTATATCCCCCGCTCCCAAAACCAAAAATCTGCCTCCCGGTTTTACTTTTTTTATCCGGGTTTGAAGCTCGGAAATTTCTTGGGGGATAACAATGCCCAGAATTGCTTTTTGAGTTACCATCTCCTTTGCTATTTTTACCATATGCTTTGTTTTGTAAACGGCAATATAATCATAAACCGAAAAAATCAAAAGCAGTAAAATAACCATTTCCGGTTTCAGTCTCAATCCTAAGCTGGATCCAACTCCGGCAATAGCAAAAATTAAGACCAAATTATGGATTACTAAAGAATTTATTTTTAGTAAAAGAATAATCAGTAAAATTACCAGACCAAAACTGAGAATGCCCGGCAACCATAATCCAAAAAAGAGAAGGTTGCCGAAAGCGACGGTAAAAAGAAACATACCTTTAAAAAATATCTTTTTACCTTTTCTGAATTTTAAAAAATAAACTACCAGAACAAGCAGGAGAGTAACCAAAATAAAATAAATTATAAACTGCCAGATTGTTATCCGGGAAGGAGTAATTTCTAAACTTTTAAAAATCTCATTCAGTCTTATTGAAGCCAGAATTCCCAAGGCTAAACTCAAAGAAAATAAAAAAATCTCAAAAACAAAAGTTCGCCAGGGATGGGCTAAAACACTCATTTCTTTTTTGTTTTCCGTTTGATTACCCATTGGTTTTTTTGGTAAATAAAGCGACTCGGTGTCCGATAACTAAGCTTTCCCTTTTTTGCTTTCTTAAATGAATATTTCTTCATAGATAAACATTTCTCTCTAAATAAGTATCTTTCTAAATAAGCAATTTTTCAGAGATGATTGTTCCTTCAGAGACGATTATTCCTTCGGGCACTACCTTTTGAAACTCTTTTAAGCAATTCTTTAACTTTATCTTTCTTCTCCCAACTGAATTCCTTTTCTTCTCTGCCGAAATGACCGAAACTCGCTGTTTTTCGGTAAATAGGCCGCAGCAGATTCAATTGTTTGATGATTCCCCCCGGAGATAAATCAAAAACTTCCGGAACAATTCTGGCTATTTTTTCTTCCGGAATTTTCCCCGTACCGAAAGTATCAATACTTACCTCCAGAGGATCAGTTCCTCCGATTACATAAGCCACTCTAACCAAGCATTTTTCTGCCAAGCGAGCGGCAACAATGTTTTTGGCGATATAGCGAGCCATCAGAGCACCGGCTCTGTCAACTTTGGTCGGGTCTTTGCCTGACATTGCTCCTCCCCCAGGAGGTATTACTCCTCCATAAGTATCAACTACTATTTTCCTGCCGGTCATGCCAGTATCAGAAACAGGTCCGCCGATGACAAACCTGCCGGTGTTGTTAATGTAAAATTTTGTTTTTTTATCCAGATATTTCTGACAGACCGGCTCTATCACTCTCTTGATAATATCTTTTTTGATTTTATTTAAAGAAATGTCGGGGTTGTGCTGAGCGCAAATTACCACAGAATTCAATCTTTTAGGAATACCTTCTTGATATTCAACCGTCACTTGAGATTTCCCATCCGGCCGGAGATAGGGTAAAAATTTTTTTCTCCGAACTTCAGCCAGTCTTTTAACCAATTTATGAGCCAGAATTATCGGCAAAGGCATCAACTCCGGGGTTTCCCGGCAGGCAAAGCCGGTCATCATACCCTGGTCGCCAGCGCCCTGTTTCCGTGTTGCGGTTTTTCTTATACCTCTGGCAATATCCGGTGACTGGCCATGAATAGTATTAAAGATAGCCACACTATGATAATCAAAACCATATTCCGGCTTATCGTAACCGATATCTTTTATTACCTCACGAACCAAATTATTAACATCAACCCTGGCTTCAGTTGTGATCTCGCCTCCGACAATAACATAGCCCATACCAACAAAAACCTCGCAGGCAACTCTGGCATATTTGTCTTTTTTTATAATAGAATCCAGAATCGCGTCAGCGATTTGATCGGCAATTTTGTCTGGATGGCCTTCCGCCACTGATTCTGAAGTGAATAAAAATTTCTTCATATTTTTGAAAAATCAGATAAGGGTCGGAGAAGAAGAATTCTTCTCCGTGTTGAAAAACAGCAAATCGTCAGATAAACCCCAGAAACAATCGATTTCTGGGGAGCAGAACGATTTTTTCAAATTAAACCTTTTTTAATTGAAATTTATTTTTCAATCTCTTACGGGCTTCTGCTTTTTCCCTGATTGATATTTTGCTTTTTTCAATTCCTCTTTCTAAAATTTCTATAGTTTTATCAAAAGTAGCCCGGTCAACAGGCAAAGGTGTGCCATCTTTGCCGCCATGAGCAAATGAATAACGAGCCGGATCTTTATAAGATGGTTCTGCCCCATAAATTATTTCAGCGACCAAACTCAAAGCCCGAATTGTTTTAGGTCCAATTCCTTGAAGAGCCAAAAGTTGTTCAAAATTCTGGGGATCTTGGTCCTTAGCAAAAAAGATGGTTTTGGCTAATCTCTTTAAATCAAACTTTTCTCTGACTACCGGGTGCCAATGAAATTCAACATCATTTAACTCCAACTCGGCAAAATCAGATAAGGAAGTTGCCGAAGATAGGGAGATGTTACAATTGATTTGTAATCTCCTCTGTTTCATCAATGAATTAGATTTCTCGGAAATAAGAGCAATATCTTTCAAAAATGTTTTCGGTTCCTCTTTTACTAATTGAACTGAGATTTGACGATTTTGTTTGCTTTCTCTGGCAATTAAATTCAATGGTTCAACTTTAAGGTCGGAAATAATTCCCGAATGAGGTTCTTCAATAAAATCTCTTTTATTTTCATCTTTTATTCTCTTAAGATTTCCGGAGAACCAATGATAGCGCCTGGCAGTGGAATTTTCCTCCCACATCCCTTGTTGAATAACTGCCCATTTGCCGCTTTTTGAAAAAACAAAATTGTGATGATAGATTTGATAATTGTCCTGTAGGAGTGAAGAGTCAATTTTAGCCGCAATTCTGCTGGCATAAATTAATTCATCAATTTTGTCTTGAGGATATTTTAAAAATTCTCCCCACCCTTGAATTTGTTGAGGGGTTTTTCGTGAAGTTTTCCCTTTGCCTCCGCAAATAAAAATCCCTAAATCAGACTCCAAACCCTTCAGCCCTTCTTTTAAGGCTCCCATTGTGGTAGTGGTCAGACCGGACGAGTTCCAATCAAAACCGATAACGCAACCTAAACTTTGAAACCAAACCGGGTCCGATAACCTTTTTAAAATTTCATCCGGCCCGAATTCTTCTCGAATAGCCAAAAATATCCCTCTTGATAGTCGTTTCATTCTTTCAAAAAGCCATTTCGGGCATCTACCGTAATCCAAAGGAACTGTAGCAACTCCCGTTCTCATAATTTTATTTCAGTTTAACAAAAAACTGGCTTTTTACAATCTGAAAGAATTTAAAGCCAGTTTTCTGATCTCCGAATAAGATTTACAAAAAAACCAAATTTTCTGAATATTCGGGTTTTAATTCCTGGAAACCCGAATTAAACCTGAACAGGGAACAATTTCTATTCCTTTTTTTTCGAGTTCATCTAAAAATAAGTTAACTCCCAAAGAATCAGAAGACATATGGCCGGCAATAACTATATTAATATTGCTTGTCTCGGCTTCTTTTTTATGCTCTTCGGAAATATGCATCCCGACAATTGTACCAATGCCGACTTGAGCCATTTTCTGATACAATTTTGGCGAACCTTCGGTGCCGCCGGTGATTTCGGTTAAGACAATTTTACCGCAGCGATTTTCCGGCGAACCTACAAAAATCTTAGGACCTGCTCCAATTTTCAAAGCTTCCCTGTATTCTGGAATTTCTTTTAGAAGTTCAACCAAATCTTCTATTCTTTCTATATCCTTATTTCTTTCAATTTTATCTCTTAAAAATTTAGCTGCTAAGTTATCACAGGGGGTATGAGAATTTATTAAGTTAAGTCCCAACAATCGAGCCGCATCTACCGTTCTCTGATGATTAGCCGCTGAAACTCCTCTGGCCACTTCCTCGATTCTTTCTTTCATCAAACTTTCGGCAATGTTTACGGGTACTCCGTACTGGCTTAAAACATCAACTTGAAGTTCCATTACATCTGCTAAGTGAGCCAATCCCTTGCCTACCGGATGATGGGCAATTATCAAATCTATATCTCCAATTTCTTTTGCCATTAAAAGCTCGGCTGGTCCAATATCAATACCGGCCAGAACCTTCTTAATTTCTTTGTCATCGGAAATATTTAAAATTCTCGAATCTAAATAAGGATTTTCCAATGCCTCTTTATCAAAATCTTCTTTTTCCTTCTCGGACAACTTTTCAAACTTTTCTCTCTTCCTTTTCAAAAATTTCTCAACCCCCTCTTCCCCGCGAAAATCAGCTAAGATTCCCATTTTTATAGCCAAATTATAGATTTCACTTGTTTTCATTTTTTTGTTTATTTTTTATTTTTTTATCTTCTTTTTTTGAAAAACTTTTATAAAGTTCATCAATTAATTTTTTTTGTTTTTCCAAATCTAAGACTTCCCGGCGCACCCGTGCCTTTTCTCTGCGAATGTATTTCCGAATACTTTTGGAAAGTCGTTTTTTCATAAAATCGGTAAAACAGAAAATTATTATAAATTGAATTTCTTAAATTTATAAAGTTTAACCAATTTTTTATCATACAATTGGAAGTTTATTATATCACTCTCCTTTAATTACCGCAAGAGGTTGAAGTTTTGCTACTTTCTTTGAAAGACCAGCCCGGTGAACCACTTCAATAACATCTTCAATATTCTTGTAAGCCAAAGGGGCCTCTTCGGCAATTCCACGCATGCTCTTACACTTAACGATAATTCCTTTCTCTTTCAATCTTCTGACAACATCTTCACCCCGAGTTTCTCTCATAGCCTGATGACGAGACATTGCCCTGCCTGCTCCGTGACAAACAGTAAACCAGGCTTCTTTTGATTCTTTAGTGCCTCCCAGAACATAAGAAGGCGTTCCCATACTGCCCGGAATTAAAACTGGCTGGCCAACTTTTTTGTATTTTTCCGGAATTTCCGGATGCCCTGGAGGAAAGGCTCTGGTTGCTCCTTTTCGATGAACAATCAATTTTATTTTCTCTCCTCCTGCCTCGTGCTCCTCAATTTTAGCTATATTGTGGGCAACATCATAAAGCAATCTGAGATTTGCCCTCTCTCCCAAAACTTTCCGCCAAGCTCCTCTTATATAATGCATAATCATATGTCTGTTCGACCAAGCATAATTACAAGCAGCCGACATAGCTCGGAAAAACCTTTTACCTTCAGGGCTTTCAAAGGGAACACAAGCCAATTCTCTATCCGGAAGTTTGATATTATATTTCGGCAAGGCCCTTATTACTATTTTCAAATAATCCGTACAATTTTGATGCCCTAATCCCCTTGAACCGGTGTGAATCATAACCACAACCTGGCCTTTAAACAAACCGAAATTATCGGCAATCTCTTTGTCAAAAATTTCTTCGACTTTTTGAATCTCACAGAAATGATTCCCTGAACCCAAAGTTCCAACCTGGTCCCTGCCTCTCATTTTTGCTTTATGGGAAACAGCGGCGGCATCGGCTTCGGGCATTTTCCCTTTCTCTTCGCAATTTTCAATATCTTCTTTTTCACCGTATCCTTCCGATACTAATTTCGGTACCCCTTCTTCTAAAATTTTGTCAATTTGTTCAACACTTAATTTTATTTTTCTCCCCTTTCCCAAACCGGAAGGAACCTGTTCCTGAATTTTCTGAGCTAACTTTTCCAGATAAGAGCCGATCTCCTTCTCGGTATATTCTGATTTCAACAACCTAACCCCGCAATTCTCATCATAACCGACAAAGCCGGGAGAAATGACACCCCCTTTTAATCTCATCGCTCCAACTCCTCCAATCGGCGGACCGTAACCAGAATGAATATCAGGCATAGCGATGGCATAATTTACAATTCCCGGCAAAGTAGTGGTATTAACAAGTTGTTCCAATGCCCCGCTTTCTATTGCCTGCCACATCTTCTCGGAAGTATAAATCCGGGCCGGAACCCTCATATCATCCCTGAAATCTTTTGGTATTTCCCAGAGCCAGTTCGATATTTTTTTAAAATCTTTTTTAGAAACCATAATTTCTGTCTTGCTAAAATTTAAATATCATACAAAACAGTAGCCTGCCAGGTTCCGTCTTCTCTTTGATGAATATCCAAATTGTGATAAGTGACTCCTTTAATATCTTCACCGAACCTTTTTACTTTTTGTCCGGTTAAATTCCCTTCAAGTTCGATTTCCGAGAACTTTTCAAACTCTACATTAAAATAAACTTCTTTATGGACTTGGCTTAAATAAAGGGCTTCGCTCAAAAAATCAACCAGAAGGGCAGACAAATCAGACGATTTTAACCTGATTTTCCTTTTCGTTTTTTCCGGCAAAGTTTCTGCTCTCTGGCATTTACTCATTCCAAAAAGAGCGTTTTTAAATAACTCTTCTCTATTCTTTCCAAAAACCTTGATTTTCAAATCTGCAGTATGTTTCAGAATCTCAAATTTTTTTAAACCTGGAGCCATATTTTATTATAATGAAAATCATTAAAAAAGACAGACCGATAAGGCCTGTCTTTAAGGTTTATTTTTATATAACCTCCTTTTTCTTTTCTTTCCTTTTTTCCTTTTCTTTGTGAATTTTTTTCCAATCCTCCCAAGCAGCTTTATATAATTGACTTACTTTTCTTCCATATTTTACCAAACAAGGGTGAAGTTTAGTAACAATTTCTTCTGCTCCCGAACATGTTGAATATGGATGATAAGTTTCATACAAACTTTTCAGTATTTCCGGATGGTCAATTATCTGGCAGGGTAAGAGTAAATTTCCACTAAAAGGTTGTTTTGCTCTCATTGCTCGGAAAAAAGGAGAGTTTATTGCCTCGGCTAAAGAAGTTTCTTTAATATTGTCAGTAGCTAAGTGAATAAAAATACACGGTTCCACATCGCCACGATGGTTAATGTGACAAAAATGTCTTCCTCCGGCAATACATCCTCCAACATACGGGGCATCGTTCCAGAAATCAATAATAAACAAAGGTTTATTCTCTCGAATATCTTCGCGACGTTTCATCATATAGAGACGTTGTTCCGGAGTCGGCATTAAATCGGGAGTTGCGCCTCGACCGACCGGCATATAAAGAAAATACCAGCCAACAATCGCTCCTTTTTCTATCATCAAATCAATAAATTCATTACTCAATACCTCTTTGACATTATGTCGAGTGACACAACAGGAATATCCGAAGCCCACTCGATACTTTTTTAGCAAATCCATAGCTTTCATTACTTTATCGAATACCCCTTTGTTCCGCCTTTCATCAGTCAATCCTTTAAACCCTTCCAGAGAAAACATTACTGCTACATTTCCTAATTTTTGTAATCTTTTTGCTTCTTTTTCTCCGATTAACGTTCCGTTGGTGTAAACCTGAAAATAAACATCCGGATGAAGAGCAAACATTTCAAAAAGATGTTTCCAGAAAAACGGCTCACCCCCTAAAATAGTAAAAAAAGACGTCCCAAAAGACTCACCTTCATTTATAATTTTATTAACTACATCGAAATCTAAATCGTCTTTCCGGGAATATTCCCCAGCGTAACATCCAACGCATCTTAAATTGCACCTCATCGTCGGACTAATTAAAATAACATAAGGCGGTTGAATGCCATATTTTTCCTTATATTCATAAAATCCATCGGGTTTAACAACAGAAGCCCGGAATAAAAAATTCGTAAGAAATTTATGCCGGCATTCCAAAGACATATTATCTCTTATTCGGCCCAACAAAGAAATCCCTTGGGAATGTTCCAGCAATATGGCTTCAACCTTATTTATCCGTTCCTCCAGACCATTTTTAAACTTACCAAACTTCCTAGCCAAATTAATTATCCGCCTTAAAACAACCTCTACATCTTCTTCCTTTTCCAGCCAAGAATTAATTGTTCTTGATATGTAACCCAACAATTTTTCCTCGGCCACTGTTTTAATCTTTGCTTTTTCTCTCATTTTTATTTCTCCTTATTCCATTTTCCTTTATTTAATTTTTAAGGTCAACTCTCAAAATACTAATTAGATATTTTAATTCTTTGTCTTTAATTTGTCAAATTCTTCTCTAACAATTCTGCGGTCATCCCAGGAAATCTTTTTACCTTTCTCAACACACATCCAAGGTTCTGAACCCTTACCGGTGATAATGACTATATCCCCTGCTCTTGCTAATTTTATCGCTTCTCTTATTGCTTCTCTTCTATCTAAAATCTTCTTTGCTCTGCCCGGAATCCCTTCTGCCACTTGATTGATAATCTCCATTGGATTTTCATCGTAAGGATCTTCATTGGTTACAATAATTTCCTGACAATATTTAGCAGCGATTTCTCCCATTTTCGGCCTTTTCCATTTATCTCTCCCTCCGCCGCAAGAACCCAAGACGCATATCATGGAACACGGAACATGGGATATGGAATATTTAACTGTTTCGTATACTTTCCTTAATGATTCTGGAGTATGGGCGTAATCTACAACTACTGTAAAAGGTTCTTTAATTACAATCTCCATCCTGCCGGGGATTCCCTCTACCTTTTCCAATGCTCTCTTGCAAGTTTCAAGCGAGACTCCTTGAGATAATCCGATACAAATCGCTGCTAAAGCATTTTGAACATTAAATTTTCCAAAAAAGTTTAAAGTAAATTTGGTATTCTTGATTTCAAAACTTATCTTATCGGGAAATTCTTGAATATTTTTCCCGATCACTGAGGTCAAACCTCCGAAGGAGGTTTGACCTCCATATATTGAAAACCCAAATTTTTTGGCTGAAAACTGTAAAAAATATTCCGAATTTTTATCATCCAAATTTAAAATATGAATTTTTTTACATTGTTTAAAAAGTTTTCCTTTTGTCTCTCGGTATTTTTCAAAAGAACCATGTCTTTCAATATGCTCTGGAGACAAATTGGTGAAAACTGCAATATCAAAATCAATAAATTTCTGGCGATGCTGCAAAATTCCTTCTGAAGTTACTTCTAAAATTGCATATTGACAACCGGCATTTACTGCTTTTCTTAAAAATCTCTGGATTTTAAATCTTCCAGGCATAGTCATTTTTAGTTCATTTTTCCATTTTTTGTCTTTTATTCTAAATCTAATAGAGGAAATAGAAGCAACTTTATATCCAGCCTCCTCCAGGATTTTGGAAGCTAACTCAACCACTGTTGATTTCCCCCCTGTTCCAGTTACTCCAATAACCTTTAATTTTCTTGAGGGAAATCGATATATCAAAGCTCCAAAAAAAGCGAGTATTAAATGATACCAGTTAATTAAAAAGGCAGGAGTAAATCTTTTAATTAAACTTTTCATTTTCCTAAAATTTTCAGGGCTTGTTTTATTTTCTCTTCTGGTCTCTTAATTTCCTTTGGTATTTGAGAGAGGACTTTTTTTACTCTTTCTTTTGGGAAACCAAGATTAATCAAAGCTAAAAAAGCTTCATCTTTTGAAAAATCATTTTTTTCTTTCTTAGAAATTGGAGCAAAATCTTTCAATTTTCCCGACAACTCAAGGATAATCTTCTTTGCTTTTTTAGAGCCTATGCCGGGAATTCCCTCAAAAATTTTTTCATTACCTTTATCTATTTCTTTTTTTATTTTCTGAGAAGAGCCAATAGAAGATATTTCCAGAGCTGCTTTTGGCCCAACACCGGAAATACTCCGTACAAGAATAAACAAATCAAGTTCATCGTAATTTAGAAAACCGTATAAATTGAAACTTCTTTCTCCGACATCCAGATAGGTGAAAAGGTTGAGGTTTTCATCGGTTTCTGCTATTCTATTTAGTGATTTCTGAGAAAGAAAAACCCGGAAACCGATACCTGAAACTTCTAAGATTATAAAATTCTTCTTTTTTAAGATAATTTTTCCCTGAAGAGAAGCAATCATATTTTTGAATTAGAACTTTAAAGAATATCTACTTCAAGCAAAACAAGAAAATAATAGAAGTTACGACTCTTTTATCATACCCCAATTTATAATATCTTTGAAGTATCTTTGAAATTCTCATAACTTTTATTATATATCCATGTTCAAACTAGTTTCAAAATTCAAACCAACCGGCGACCAACCTCAAGCAATTGAAAAATTAGTTAAAAACTTAAAGGCTGGAATAAAAAACCAGATTCTTTTGGGCGTTACCGGCTCTGGCAAAACATATACAATGGCTAAAACAATTGAAGAAATTCAAAAACCAACCCTTATTATCTCACATAATAAAACTTTAGCCGCCCAGTTATTTCAGGAATTTAAAGAATTTTTCCCGGGAAACGGAGTCCATTATTTTGTTTCCTACTATGATTACTATCAGCCAGAAGCATATATACCCCAGACAGATACTTACATTGAAAAAGATGCTAAGATTAATCAGGAAATTGACAAATTAAGACATGCTGCTGTTCAAGATGTTTTAGAAAGACAAGATGTTATAGTTATTGCCTCGGTCTCTTGTATCTACAATATCGGCTCTCCGAATACTTACCAGAATGTTTCGTTGGAGATAAAAAAAGGACAGGAAATAAGAAGAAGAGAATTTCTCAAATATTTAACTTCTTTGCAGTATCAAAGAAATGACATTGATTTCCAACCTGGTACCTTCCGGGTTAGAGGTGACAATATAGAAATTTATCTTGTGACCGGCAAAGAAGTTTTGAGGGTGGAATTTTTTGGAGACAGAATTGAAAAAATTTCAAAGGGAGAACCATCTATATCTTCAATGATTGAAAAAGAAATCAAAGATTACAAGATTTACCCGGCTCAATTCTGGGTTACCCCCCAGGAAAAATTGAATATTGCTATAAACAATATAAATCTCGAACTCCAGGAAAGATTAAAAGAATTAAGGGCTCAGAATAAATTTCTTGAAGCGCAGAGATTAAATCGAAGAACAAAATATGACCTTGAAATGTTGAAAGAAACTGGTTATTGCCATGGAATCGAAAATTATTCAAGACATCTGGAATTCAGAAATCCGGGGGAGCCGCCCTTTACCCTGTTAGATTATTTCCCTGACGATTTCCTGGTTTTTATAGACGAATCTCACATGAGCATCCCTCAACTGAACGCTATGTACAACACCGACCGTTCCAGAAAAACAGTCTTAATTGAACATGGTTTCCGTTTAGGCTCGGCTCTGGACAACAGACCTTTGAGTTTTAAGGAGTTTGATAAGAAAGTACCTCAGAAAGTTTTTGTTTCGGCAACACCCGGGCAATACGAAAAAGACAAAGTTGATAAAAAATATATTGTTGAACAGCTGGTCAGACCAACTGGCCTTTTAGAGCCTTCTATAGAAAAAAGACCAACCGAAAATCAGGTAAAAGATCTAATTGCTGAAATTAAAAAAAGAATAAAAAAAGGGCAAAGAATTTTGGCTATTACTCTGACCAAAAGATTGGCTGAGGAACTCTCTCAGCATTTAGAAGCCCAAGGAATATCAACCCATTACTTGCACTCTGAAATTAAAACTCTGGAAAGACCGAGAATTCTAAAAAAATTAAGAGAGGGGGAATATGATGTTATCGTTGGAATAAATCTTTTGAGAGAAGGACTTGATTTACCGGAAGTGGCTTTAGTTGCTATTTTAGACGCTGACAAAGAAGGGTTTTTGAGGTCGGAGACCACTCTCGTGCAAACCATGGGAAGAGCAGCCCGTCATCCCCAAGGCCATGTTATTCTTTACGCTGACAAGATTACCGGTTCAATGAAAAAAGCAATAAAGGAAATTGAAAGGAGAAGAAAAATCCAGAAAGAGTACAATAAGCTCCATAAAATTATTCCCAAAGCAATTGTCAAAAAAATCAGAGAATGGCCATTTGGAGTTAAGGAAAAAACGACAAACTCAGAATTTGCCCAAATTCGAGATATTAAACTTTTGGAAAAAGAAATGAAAAATGCTGCCCGGAATTTAGATTTTGAGAGAGCAGCAGAAATTAGAGACTTGATAAAAAAACTTAAAGGTGATAAAAATAAAATATATGGCAATAACTAAATCGGCTAAAAAGGCTTTAAGGCAAAACATAAAAAGAAGGGCAAGAAATATCCAGAAAAGAAGGAAAATAAGAGATCTTATTAAAAAGATAGAAGCTTTAGTTTCGGAAAAGAATATTACCGAGGCAAAAAAACTTTTACCTTCCCTTTATAAAGCTTTAGATAAAGCGGCAAAAAAAGGAGCGATAAAAAAGAATACTGCCTCCAGAAAAAAATCAAGAATAACTAAACTGCTGACAAGTAAGTCTAAATCCTGAGATTAATTAGGATAACTCTGATATGCTGGAATAGACAAGATAGGTCGGGATAGAGATTTACCAACCTCTAAACCTTGACAAATAATGGTTTTTGTTATATACTCACAGTATAATGGAACCTTAGAAAAGGAGAAAGAAATGGAAAATCAAAATGAAAAAGCAACGACTGATCTCGAAGAAACCAGAGAGGAAGAGGAAAACATGCTAGAGTGGCTCCTTGACCCGGACACATCAATAGCAGAAATTATTTTCTGCCTTGATTAATTTTCAATTAATTCTTCGCCACCAAAAAAAGACGGATAAAATCCGTCTTTTTTAATTTAATTTTTAATTTTAAATCTTTGTTTTAAATATTTGCCGGAACAGAGATGTCCAGAAATGCTCATCGAATCAGAAATGGACAGAAACGGATTGGTAGTATCTAAATTTGGGCAATTAGCATTTTCAGTCCTTCTTCCGGATTGATTTTCCCTGTTTTCATTGAGAGATCTGTTTCAAAAATATTCTGGTACGCTTTTTTAAGCTCTGGCAGAGAGAAAAACCTTGCTAGAACTACTGCTTTCTTTAAAGGATAAGGATGAATATTTAATATCCGACTGAGGCGGCTGATTTCTCTAAAACCTGCCTTTAATCCAATCTTTGTTTTAACTAACAGAAGATTTCGAAATTGATAATTTATCATACTAAGAATGTAAAAAGGGCTGTCTCCCTTCTCCAGATGTTTCTCAACAAACCTTAAAGCTTTCTTTTTATCTTTTTGAGCGAGAGCTTCAATCGTTTTGAAAATATCAGTCTCAATTTTCGGTTTTACTAAAAGAGAAACATCTTTTTCTCTGATAACACCTTTCGGTGCTTTGTAGCTGCTCAATTTTTTGATTTCATTATTCATCCGCCAAGAGTCATCACCAACAAAATCAATTAATCTTTCCAAGGCTCTGGTTTCTATTTCTAAACCTTCTTTTTCGAATTTTTCCCTTAACCAGCTTCTTAATTTTTGGTCTCTTAATAATTCAAATTTCTGAAATTTCCCGTTTTCTTTAAGAAAAACCGCTAATCTATCTTTTTCTGAAAGAGAGCCTTCTTGAAAAAAGACAATTATATCATCCGACTTAAGAAAAATGTTTTTTTCTTTTAGAACGCTTTCTTTGAAGTTTTGGTTTGAGAAAACATTCTTAAGAATAAAAAGTTTTTTTTCTCTAAATATTGAAGTTTGTTGGAAATTATCTTTAAAATCTCTGAAATCTAAATCTTCGTCGTCATAAATTTTCAAGTTCAGAGAATTTTGATGAACCTTTTGATAGCGAGCAACAATCTCTTTAAGTTTTTCCCTTGCCCTATAAGTATCTTTGCCGTAAAGAAAAATAATCATGATTTTAAATTAATCGTTAATTTTAATTAGCCCTTAAAAAATTTTTATTGAACAAAATTTCATTACAATTTTTGACATTTTGGACAAAAGTGAGCACTCCTGCCCCCAACTTTTATTCTTCTGATAATTGTACCACAGCGAGGGCACTTTTCTCCTTTTTTTCTGTAAACTTTTCTCATTTTATCAAACCCCCCTTTTTCTCCATTGGGAATCCGATAATCAGAAATAGATTCACCCTTAAGTTCAATTGCTTTCTTCAAAATTCTTTTTATTTCTCTATAAAGTTTCTCAAGCTCCTTGTCTTTTAATTCATTTGCTCTTCGGAGAGGGTGGATTCTTGAGGCAAATAAAATTTCATCGGAATAAATATTGCCAATACCGGCAATAACACTTTGGTCCATTAGAACCTGCTTTATTTTGCCTTTTTTCTTTTTTAGTATTTTTTTAAATTTCTCAAAGGTAAAATCTCTATCTAAAGGGTCGAGTCCGATATTTTTGATACCTTTTGATTCCATCAGGTTCTCTTTTTGCCAGAGTTCAACTTTAGCGAATTTTCTCAAATCAGAAAGAGCCAATTGTTTTTCTGAATCCAACCAGAAAATCAAATGTAAAAATTTATTCATCTTGTCATCCTTTAAAGGGCCTTCTATTTCTGCTTCCCATTTTCCGTTTTTCCTTTGCCATCTTCCGTATAACAAATGACCGGTCAATTTTTGATGAATTAACAAGGAAAGATTATCAGACAAATCAAAAATAATATTCTTGCCTATCCTATAAATTCTTTTGATTTTCTTTCCCTTAATTTTCTTCCTAAATTCACCAAAACTTTTTGGTTTCTTAATCATTCCGGGGAAATCGGTCCAAACATCAAGAAAGATCCTCGAGAGGATCTTATTTTTTAATTCTAATATGGTTGTTTCTACTTCTGGAAGTTCCGGCATCTTTTAAGAATCCTTATACAAATATTAAGAAAATTTAGCGGATTCCTTTGTTTGGTTTCCTGTGTTTTGGTTTATAAAGAGATTCTTTCCTCTTGCCCCGGGAAGACCCTTCGGGCAAATTACCAAAAGTTGGCTACTTTAGAACAGTTTTTACCTTCTCAATAATTTCATTAGGGGTAAAATGGGCTTTAACCAAATAATCTACTGCGCCAAGTTTTAGCCCTTTTTCCACATCTTCTCTTTGGCCAAGATTTGAAAGAATAATCACCGGAATAGAAGCTAAAGAAGGATCTTCTTTTATTTTTGACAGAACTTCAAAACCATCAATACCAGGCAGAATCAAATCCAAAAGAATTAAATCTGGTTTGACTGTTTTTGTTTTTTTCAACCCTTCTTCCCCATCAATTGCTTCTTCAATTTCATAATTTTCATCGACAAGTTTTCTGGCAATAAGCTCTCTCAAAAATTTGTCATCTTCAATAATTAGTATTTTTTGAGCCATAAAATTCTTTTAAAATTTCTTAGAAGAGATTTTTCTGAGAAGAAAAATCTCTTCGGATATATTTAAC
>CAYQUV010000013.1:10911-20585 GCA_964421005.1 uncultured Candidatus Saccharibacteria bacterium | reverse complement strand
ACCGTCAACCCCGGCTCTTCTCCTTTTTACGATATTACTTTCAACGGAACTGGAGGCGGCTGGACAATTACTGCCAATGCCACCTCAATCAATAATTGGAATTTAACGCAAGGGGCATCGTTTACTGCCACCTCATCTTCCATTATTGAAGTTCAGGGCAAATTTAATACCCAATTAGGAGGGGCTTCTACCACTTGGGCAGGCTCTACATTATATTTAAACAATTCTGGCTCCAATTATTCCATTAATACTTCAAGCACTGTCGGTGATATCTATGGCAATTTAAAAATTGGAGCCAATACCCATATCAGGATGTGGAACTCATCTGCTTCAAGTTACGATGTGGATTCTTCAGGTTCTCTATATTCCCAAGACCATGCTGGGAATAATGGCCACCTCTACATCTTTGGTGATTATCATACTACCTCTACTGATTATTGGAGTTATGCTACTGATTTTGACGGTTCTTCGGGCAATAACCGGCAATGTCGGGTTACCATTAATTCTACTACTTCAATTACGATTGACAGCGGAGCCACTTTGGAAATTAAGGGAGGAGGTGCGACTTCAACCGATATTACTATCATAACTTATGCTCCTGCCAGTGGCTCATGGGATTTGAACAATAATTCCGGTTCTGAACTTTTAATTCAGGAGGCGACAATTAATTATCTTAATCCAGCCGCTGGAACCATTACTGTTTTAAACACCATTTTAAACAATGAAGACGCTCCTGATGCCGGCGCCACTTTGAATGTTGATTGGTATCTTGGAGCTCATGTTATTAACAAAAACGATACTTTTCAGGATATCGGCAATGCCACTTGCACTATTTCCAACAGCACAACTTCTCAAGCAACAGTTTGGAAGCATAACGGCACCGATTGGGGGAACGCTTCAACTTCTCAAGTGACTGTAACTTTAACTTCAGGTTCTGCCACAGGCACCATTCCTCAGCCCGGAAGTAATGGGGCAATCAGAATTAGAGAATATTCAAGAAACAGCGCGACCACCACTTATTACAAATATAATTTACAGATTTCTGCTGCCGGTTTTACAGATTATGATTACTGGAATGATTTCGGCAATCAATATATCGCTTCTGTTTCAAGCACCGAATCAACCAGCACAGTAGATAAATGTATATCTGAAAACTGGCAGAGAGATAATATTACCGTTAACAATCAAGAATCTGCTTTAAACAGTCCGCCAACTTACGGCACCTGGTATGCCGGTATGACCGCTGATTTGGAATTTGGTGTGGATTCAATAAATGTTGATTTAGGCACTTTAGATGCGAGCAATTTTTACACTGCCACTGCGACAACTATATTATATGTAACAACAACTGCCAGCAACGGCTATGTAATCACTGCTTATGATTCAGCAGGCAACAACGGGAAGTTGGTGACTTCAAGTTATGAAATTGCTCGCTGGCCCCATGAAAATGATTCTCCCGCTGCCTGGACGGGTTATTGTAAAGATGATAATCAGTGGTGCGGCTTTGGTTACACAACAGATGACACAACCCTTTCTGGCCAAGGAGGTCTCAATCGTTTTGCCACTTCTACCAAATATGCCGGTTTTGACATCAGTGAAGCTACAGCAAAAGCAGTGGCCGATGAAGCAATGCCTGTTGGAAGCGGTTCTCAACATACAATAACCTACAAAGTTTCGGTTTCTGAAACTCAGAAACCTGCAGCAAAATATTCAACAACTATTACATATATATGTACCGTTCAGTATTAGTTGTTTGCTGTCCAACATTGGTAAAAAAAATTAAACAGCAAGAAACAAGAAAAAAAATGAAATACTCTGTTGTAAAATTTAAATGTCTGCTTTCTGCCTGCTTTGTCTTTTCTTCTCTTATCTCTTTTCTTTTTTTTCCGTTTCATTGTTTGGCTGAAGATATCTCGCCGCGATTGTCTGTCTCTCCTCATACTTTTGACCTCGGTGTTCTGCCGGGTGAAGTAATCACTGATAAAATTAAGATTACCAATAAAAGCAATGTTCCTTTACCTATTTCGGTAAGAACTACTGATTTCACAGCCCGGGATGAAATAGGGGGAATGTCGTTTGACGATCTCTCCCAAGATATTTCTTTTGCTTCAAGAAAATGGATTAAAATAGAAAACCCAAATTTCATTCTGGAACCAAATGAAACAGAAAAAGTTAACTTCAAAGTTTCTGTTCCCGATAATGCCGAACCGGGCGGACATTACGCAGTCGTTCTTTTTGAACCAAAATTGCCATCTTTTTATTTTAAAGAAGACCAGTCCCGGGCTATTCCGGTAATCGGAGTTTTGTTTTTGTTCTCGGTGAGGAGTTTTACTCTAGAACCTCCGGAAGAAGATAAACTGGAAATAGTTGAATTCTCAGTACCAAAAGAAGAAAGAATATTGGTTTTGGAAAATCTAGCCACTTCTTTTACTGCTGCTTTTTCTGATATCCTTTTTGAAGAAGTCCGGGCAGCGCCCGAAGTTACCATTACTAAAAAATCTCCTCAAAATTTTATTCTGCGGATTAAAAACAATGATATTTATCACATTAAGCCCTTTGGTAGAATTTTGATTTACAATACCTTTGGCAGAAAAGTAGGGGAGGCAAAAGTTCCCCAAAAGACAATTCTTCCCGGAAAAATCCGCCAGTTCCCGGTTGAGTTTTCTCCTCAAACACCGTCACGCTTGAGATGGCTGCCGGAACCCGTTGCTAGGTTTTTAGCCGAAAATTTATTTTTTGGGAAATATCAGGTAAAACTGGAGCTTCAGGCGAAAAGTCCCATTACGGCTAAAATTTTCCAGCCGGATATTCCATTTGTTTTAACTTTCTTTTCTTTGCCCTGGCAATTCTGGCTGATTTTTGTTTTTATTCTTTTACTTTTTATTTTTGTTTTCTTAAAACACAAAAAGAGAATAAGATTGGCGGTAAGAACATTGATAAAAGGAGAATAACAATAAAGGAAATCAGCAGTAAAAGTATTGATAGGGGGATTAGGAATAATAAAAAAGCAGCGGTTTTGATTATCTTGTTTAAAGCTTTCGCTTTCTCGTTTACTTTTGACAAATAATTTATTAAAATAATATAAATTGTGGATAACTTTTTTTCTATTAGCAAAGAATTTTATGTTAAAGTGAATTTAGGGTTTATAAAATAAAAAGGTCGGTTTAATCTTAAAGAATTTAAGAATTTAAAATTAAGAAATGGCAAAAGTCATTAAAAGAAACATTGATGCAGGTTTAGCGATTGTGATTGGTTTGTTTTTAGTGTTTGTTTCAATAATAGGGGTAAATAAATTGATTGAGATTAAACAAGTTGATGCCGCCACCACTGATACCGCAGGAATAACTGTTTCAGCAACTGTGGCTCAAACTATTTCCATAAATGTATCTTCTTCAGCTTTGGATCTTGGAACGCTGGCTGTTGGCAGTGTTTCGGTAACTTCCACCAATTTCACCGTCAAAACCAATGCTGCTAACGGGTATACAGTGACCATTGAAGGTTACGGCGACGGTTCTACAGGAGGGCTTTACGGCACAACTACCAGTTATCTTGTTACGTCAACAGCTACCACTTTATCAGCCGGTACGGAAGGATACGGCGCTCAAGGCACCAGTACCAATCCAGCAAAACTTAAAATTTATTCTGCTTACGATTATGTCGGAACTGATCAGGTAGGAGCTTTAGCGACAACTCCCGCAAATTTCGCTAGCTCTTCTTCGCCAACAACGGGAGATACAGGAGGGCTATATCTTAAAGCAGCTATCTCGAGTGTTACCCCGGCTGATACTTATAACGACTATATTACTCTGACAGCCACCGGAAGTTTCTAAATTTTAGCTGCTCCGAAGGGATAGAAATAAAGATATGAAAAAGTTTATCCCTGTTACAATTTTAATTATCGGAGGGATAATTTTTGGACAAACTGTCTTTTCTCAGGGAGGGGGAGTTGGAATTTCTCCTCTAACTTTTGAATTAACTGCCAATCCCGGAGATGTAATTGAAAACCAGGTTAAAGTTTATAATCCAAGCGATGCTACGGTTGGAATAAGAATGGAAGTAGAAGATTTCACCGTTGAAGGCGAAATAGGCCATGTGAAAATTGAGCCAGCCGGAACAGAGACTTATTCACTTACCAAGTGGGTGAAAATGGAACCGATGGAGTTTGTTCTAAATCCAGCGGAACAAAAATTTGTCAAGTTTACTATCAATATCCCGGAAAATGCCGAGCCGGGCGGACATTATGGTTCGGTTTTAGCCCGGACAACAGCGGTGATTGGCGGAGAATATGTGGGAGCAGCCGTAGCGGGCAGAGTAGGTGCTTTGGTTTTGCTTTCGGTAGCGGGAGAAGTTGAAGAGAATTTAACAATCAAGGATTTTTCTGCCCCTCGTTATTCCGAATACGGTCCTATACCTTTTACCCTGAGGTTTGAGAATAAAGGAACGGTTCACGTTAAACCAAAAGGTTTTGTAACCGTCACTAATTGGTTTGGCAGAAAAGTAGCCGATATTGAAATTCCTCAAAGAAATGTTCTTCCCGATTCAATTCGGGTAATTGATACCGCTTTGAATAAAAAGTGGCTTTGGGCAGGAAAATATACTGCCACGCTCACCGGAAGTTATGGAGTAAGCAATACTCATTTAGTTCCGGCAGTAATTACTTTTTGGGCTTTTCCCTGGAAAGTTGGAATTATAATATTGGCGGTTCTTGTCTTTTTCATTTTAACCAGAAGAAGATGGCTGGCCGCCTTTAAGGTTTTAGTCAGAGGAGAGAGGGTGGTAAAACAATAACAGCAATCAAAACTTTTGAAATTTTTGAGAATTACCCGATTTATATCGGGTGGTTTTTTTTGTATAATATATAAATGTATAGGAGAAGGATTTCAACTTTGTTTTTGGGTTTAATTTTATTTTTGCTTTTTTTTCCTTTTTTAGGATATTGCCAACCTCCGCCTTCGCAGGTTCAAATTTCTGTCAGCGCTGTTGTGCCCTCTCCCGGTGAAGAAGAAGAGGAAGAAGAGGAAGAGGCACCACCCGGGGGAGGGGGTGGCGGTGGTGCGCCTCCGCCGGCAGTTGCCGAAGTTATTTTCAAAGGAAGAGCTTACCCTTCTGCTTTTGTTACTATTTTGAGAAACGGCAATGTGGCAGCCACTTTTCAGGCAAAAAAAACAGGTTTGTTTGAGAAAAAATTAACCGGTATTCCCGAGGGAGTTTATGATTTCGGTATTTTTGCCGAGGATACCGAAGGCAGGAAATCGGTTACTTTGAGTTTTAAAGTTTCTATTTTAGGAGAAAGAACAACGACTATTTCCGGCATTTTCATTTCGCCTACTTTTTCTCTTACTCCTACTCAGGTAGAAAGGGGAGATAAAATTAATTTTTCAGGCCAGAGTTTTCCTGAAAGCCAGATTAATATATTTGTTTCCTCTCCCAAAGAGATAGTTAAAAAAACCTCTGCCGATAAAAAAGGAAAATGGAGTTATAATATGGATACTGCTTTTTTAGAGGAAGCAGAACATACAGCAAGAGTCAAATCTATTTACGAGGATGGGGAACAGAGTCCATTTTCTCAAACGCTTTCTTTTTTAGTTGTGGCTCCGGGAGCTTTGGTTTGTAAAGGAGCGGACTTAAATTTTGACGGAAAAGTGAATTTAATTGACTTTTCAATTTTGTTATATTTTTGGGGGCAGAGCCGTCCAAGTAATCGTTGCGCTGACATAAATTTTGATGGTATAGTGGATTTGGTGGACTTTTCCATAATGATGTACTGGTGGACAGATTAGAAACAGGAAACAAGAACAGGTTTATAAAATCAACAAAAAATGAAATACTCTATAACATTTAAAATTTTAAAAGCCCAATTTTTAATTCTTATTGCTTGTTGTTTGTTTTATGTTGCTTCATCGGTGAAGGCGGCAACTCTTTATTTTTCTCCTCAAGAAGAAACCGTCTATCAAAACGAGAGTTTTATTATTTCTTTGATGGTTGATACCGAGAATGAAGAAATAAATGCAGTAGAAGGATATTTAAAATTTCCTCAAAATCAATTTGAAATAATCGATATAGGAAAAGGAGGTTCTATTTTAACCCTCTGGACCAGAGAGCCTTTTTATTCCAATCAGAGCGGAGAGATTGGTTTCAGTGGGGGAGTTCCTAACGGGTTTAAAGGACGGGGCAAATTAGTATCCGTTACCTTACGCGTTCTTCCCGATATAAACAAACCTACTGCCGCTTTCTTCAATTTTAAAGATAATTCCCAAGTTTTATTAAATGATGGACTTGGCACACCGGCCGAATTAAGTTTTCGGGAGGGAAATTACCGAATTATTGAGAGACCAGCGGGGTTGCCGATAATTTCTTCAAGAACTCATCCCGACCAGAATAAATGGTACAAAGGAACAACGTTGCACTTACAATGGGATTTAATTAAGGGAGCCGAATACAGCTATCTTTTAAGCTACGACCCACAGGACGAGCCGGACGAAATACCGGACAGGCCGGAAGGAGAACTGATGTGGCTCGGGGATATGGAATACAAGGGATTGGAGGATGGTATTTACTATTTTACTCTCAAACAAAAATTGCCGGGCGAAGGTTGGTCAGCAGCGGTAAGATTTAGAGCAATGATTGATTCCACTCCTCCCGAAGAATTCCAACCCCAGATTGCTGAAATTGAAGGAAAGAAATATTTAGTTTTTGTCAGTCAGGATAAAACTTCCGGTATTGAATATTACGAAGTTAAAGAAGGCAAAAGAGATTTTAAGAAAGCGGTTAGCCCTTATTTGCTGGAAGACCAGAGTTTAAAAAGTAAAATATCGGTCCGGGCAGTTGATAGAGCAGGAAACGAACGGTTGGCAGAAATTCTACCGCCTTTCAAAATAATCTGGAAAGATATAATTATACTCCTTGTTATTTTAATTGGAATGGGAATAATTTTGTGGATTATCAAAAGATTAACTGAAAAAACAAAAGAAAAAAAAGAAAAGACAGCATAATGAAAAAACTTTTCTTATTTCTAGCCATCTTTACAGTTTCTTTTTGTATTGTATCTTTTGCCAAAGCCAGCGAAGCTTCTTTGTCAATTTATCCACAGACGGAGAGTTTTACCGTGGGTAATACTTTTGATGTTTCAATATTTTTGAACACTGGAGGTGAAGATGTTAGTGTTGTTTAGGCAGATTTGAAATTTGATCCCAAAAAATTGCAGGTAATTACTCCTACAAAAGAAATATCAGCGGCAGAGAGCATGATAACCCTTATGAGAAACCGACAATACAGTTGACACGAAATCCAGTTTTGCTTCTTTTGAGAGAATTGGAGATGGCATCCAATACTTCCGTTTAAAAGCCAAAAAAGGCGATGTCTGGGGAGGAACAAGCCATTTCAGAATAAAAATTGACAGGATCCCTCCCGAAGAATTTGAGCCCTACTTGGAACCTTTCAGTTTTACCCGGGGTGATTATTCATTAATTTATTTTGAGACAGATGATAATTTATCCTGAATTGACCATTATGAGACTAGGATCACCGAATTCTTAAATCCCGAAGATGTAATTTTATCGAGATGGACAAGAGAGAAAAGCCCTTTTCGGTTAACTACGGAAAAAAGGGGAACATTCACAGTTTTAATTAGAGCTTTTGATAGGGTTTGAAATTTCCGGGAACAGAAAATTGGAGTAAGAGTATTCGGTCCTCCTTTTGTTATAGTTAGCGGGGGAGTTCAACTTAAAGGAGTGTTTGTTCCCTGGATAATTGTCTATTTTTTAATAGGAATTATTTTGTTGATAGGTGGTTATCCGATATTGAAAATTATTAAAAGAAAAAGCGAAACAATGAGGGTTAAACTCAAAAGGGAAGTTAAAGAAGCAGAGAAAGGAATTGAAGATATCAGAAAATTGGAAAGAAGAATTAAAGAAATGAGATTTTTAGAAGAAGGAGCCAAAAAAATAAGAAGAAAGATTGGTTGAGCGATTAAAAGGTAAAAAAGAAAATACTAAATTGTGAATTATAAAAATAATAAATTTTACATAAATTGGTCCGGATTCTTTCTTTTGTTTTTATTGATTGGTTTGGTTTTGCCTTTAACCGCAAAAGCGGCAGGGGCTTCTTTGTATTTTTCACCAAATTCGGGCACTTTTTATGTCGGCAGTACTTTTGATGTTTCCATTTTCCTTAATACAGGAGGAGAAAACGTTAATGCTGTTCAGGCAGATTTAAAATTTGACCCAACAAAACTTCAGATAGCTTCCCCGACTGCCGGAAAATCTTTTATTTCAGTTTGGGTTTCCCAGCCGACTTACTCCAATATTGAAGGAACGGCTTCTTTTCAGGGAGGAATACCCTCTCCGGGAATTAATACTTCTGCCGGTTTGATTTCAACCATTACTTTCCGCGCGATAGATCCCGGTGAAACGACTATTTTATTTTCAGATTCTTCAAGGGTCCTTTTAGATGACGGAAAAGGAACTGATATTTTAACTTCCAGAGGAAGGGGAGTTTACACCCTTCGCATTCCCCCTCCCGAGGGACCAAAAGTTTTCTCTTCCACTCATCCCGACCAGAATAAATGGTACAAAAATAATAATCCTACTTTCAGCTGGGAAAAAGAAGAAGGGGTAACTGATTTTAGTTTCAGTTTAGATTTTGACCCTCAGGGAATTCCGGACAATATTTCAGAAGGGGATGGAACATCAATATCTTTTACCGGCCTGGAAGACGGAATTTGGTATTTTCATGTCAAAGCAAAAAAAGCCGATGTTTGGGGAGGAACCAGTCATTATTTAGTCCGGATTGATTCCACTTCTCCCGCCTCCTTTCAAATTGAAGTAAGTCCTTCTCCGGAAACTTCTCTTTCCCAGCCCGTTGTTTCCTTTATCACCACCGATGCTTTGTCGGGATTTGACCATTTTGAAATCAAAGTAATTGATATTACTCCCGGCCGTGAAGACAGGGAAATTTCCTTTTTTATTGAAGCGGCAAGTCCCTATAAATTGCCGGCTCTTGAAGTAGGTAAATATATGATCGTAGTTAGGGCTTTTGACAAAGCCGGCAATTGGCGGGACGAATCGGTAAAGATTAAGATTATTCCCAAAGGAATCGGTCTGACCAGAGAAGGAATTTACCTTTTTGAAATATTTTTGTCCTGGTGGCTGATTATTCTGGCTGTTATTTTAATTCTGATTTTGGTTGCCTTTGTTTTGATCCGCTGGTTGAAAAAACAAAAAAGAGTTCGGGAGGGAGTTAAACAGAAATTAAGACAAAGAGAAAGGAAATTAAAAGAAGACGGAAAGAAAATAAAAGTAAAAGTAAAGGAAATCAAATGATTAATAATCTGCTCTACAATCTGCTAAATAAAACTAATCCCGGACCGATAAACACTAAAATTTTATTGATAGTGCTCACTTTAATATCGGCATTTGTTGCCGGGTTACCTCTGGCAGCAAGAGCAGCTGAAGCATCTTTGTTTTTAAGTCCGGCCAGCGGCCAATATCAAGTTGGCAGCACCTTTCGGGTTAAAATAAAAACAGACAGCAATGGTGCCGCGATTAATGCCGCCGAAGCCAAGGTTTTGTTCCCCCGGGATATACTGGAAGTGAAGAGTGTTTCCAAACAAAACTCTATATTCAAACTCTGGCCCGAGGAACCGGTTTTTTCAAATTCTAAAGGAGAAATCAGTT
>CAYQUV010000013.1:0-10901 GCA_964421005.1 uncultured Candidatus Saccharibacteria bacterium | reverse complement strand
GGGGGGAGTGCCGGGAGGATTTACCGGAGAGGGTGTTATTTTTTCTGTCAATTTTAGAGCAAAAAAAATCGGAGAAGCAAAAGTTCTTTTATCTCAAGCTAAAGTTTTAGCCGCTGACGGCAGAGGCACGGATATTTTAAGTTCTGTTCGAGGGGCAACTTTTTCAATTACCGAATTTCCGCCCGAAGTTGTTCCCGAAGTTGTTAAAGTTCCTTCTCCTCCGAAAATTTCCTCTCCGACCCATCCTAATGAAGATTTCTGGTACCAAAATCCTGAACCGGAATTTCAATGGGAAGTTTCCCAGGATATTATTGCTCTTGCCATGCAGTTTGACCGCCAGCCATATACTGCTCCGCAAATTGTAACCGAAGAAATAATAAATTCCATGAGTTTCAAAGATGTGGAAGATGGTATCTGGTATTTTCATTTGAGAGTTAAAAATGAATTTGGCTGGAGCGGAACATCTCATTTCAAGGTTCAGATTGACACCGTTTCTCCGAATCCTTTTGAAATAGTTATAGACAATGAAGGGGATTCCACAAATCCTCGTCCGCTTCTCTATTTTGAAGCCAAAGATAACCTTTCGGGCATAAGCCATTACGAGGTAAAAATTGGCGATGGCGAAATAATTTCTTTAACTCCGGCTGAAATTAATTCTTTCCGGCTTCCCCTTCAATCTCCGGGTTCCTACCAGATTTTAGTTAAAGCGTTTGATAAAGCCGGCAACAGCAGAGAATCATCAGCTTTGTTGGATATTGAATCAATTCCTTCGCCCGAGATTTTGGTTTATCCGGAAATTTACAAATCGGGTGAAGAAATATTTTATCTTGAGGGAGCCGCTCCTTTTGAGGTGACTGTGATTATATCTTTCAAAAAAGACGGAAAATTGATAAAAACCTGGGAGGTGGAAAGCAACAAAGATGGGAACTGGTTATTTTCTACCGATGAACTCTTTAAGTCGGGCAATTATCTGATTTCAGCCCAAAGCCGGGATAAAAGAGGAGCGGTCAGTTATCCTTCCCCGGAATATCAGGTGAAAGTAATTCTGGCTGGTATTTCAATCGGTCCTTTAATTATCGGTTACTGGACTTTGCTTTGGGTTTTAATAATTTTGATTGTTTTGATTGCGGGTACGGGAATAATCTTCATTTTCTTGAGGCTTAGAAAATTGAAAAAAGAAACTAAGGAAGCAGCCGATAGTTTAAAAAGCGCTTTTGATGATTTGAAAAAAGAAATAGAAAAGAAGATTGAATATCTTGACCGCAAACCCGGGTTGAGCCCCAAAGAGGAAAAACTCCGTAAAGAATTTATGGATATTTTAGAAAAAGCCGAAAAGACCGTGACTGAAGAAATTCAAGACATTGAGAAAGTATTGAAAAAACCTTTTGGTTAAAGCGGGAGATGTTGAAATTTATTTTAATTGAGTTAAAATTTTAGAATATGGCTCAAAAAAAGAACAAAAAACAAAAAAAGAAAAGAACTGAAAAAAAGAAATCGGTTTTAAGGAAAAGCTTCACCCCGGCAAAACCGACAAAGAAACAAACAAAGAAATCGGCAAAAAAACCGGCAGAGAAGCCGGCAGGGAAGTCAGCGAAGAAATTGGTTAGGAAGCCGGCAAAGAAGCTGGAAAAAAAGCCGACAAAAAAAATTTCTTCCAAAACGGGTTTGAAACCTTTGAAAAAGGAAAAAGATTTATTTAAATCTCAAAGGATTAAAATTCAGATTATCGGTGTTGGTGGGGGAGCTTCTTCTATTATTAATGAAATAGCTCGGAATTTGAAAGGAATTAGTTTTTTAATTGCCGATACCGACCAAAGAAGCTTTAAACGCAGGCCTCCCGGAGTGAGAGTTTTTCCTTTCGGTCAGGAATTAACAAGAGGTTGGGGAACAGGAATGAATCCGGAGCTCGGATTGATGGCAGCTCAAAATTCAAAAGATAAAATTAAAAAAATTTTTCAGGACGTTGATTTAGTAATTTTGATAAGCTGTCTTGGCGGAGGAGTAAGTTCCGGTGCTTCAATTGCTTTCAGTCAAGCTTTAAAAGAAGAAAAAAAATTATCTATCGGAATTTTCACTTTACCTTTCAGTTTTGAAGGTGAAAAGAAGGAAAAGATTGCTTTAAACAGTTTAAAAGAATTAAAAGAAAATCTTTCGGGGACGATTGTTTTGCCTAACGAAGAAATTTTAAAACAGGCCGAGAAAAAAATTTCCCTAAAAAAGTCTCTCTCTTTAATGAATCAGATTTTAATTGATTATCTCCGGGATTTGATTGAAATGCTCTCTCAGATTGGAATCATTAATATTGATTTTGCCGATTTACGGACAATTTTAAAAGGAAAAGGTCAGGCAGTTTCATTTGGAAGAGGAGTGGCCCAGGGACAGAACAGGGCAGAAGACGCTTTAAAAGAACATTTTGAAAATCCATTTTTTATTTCTCCTCCGAGAATTAAAAAAATATTATTTAACATTTCTGCCAGCCGAGATTTAAAATTAAAAGAAGTAGAGAAAATAGCCGAAGAAATTTCCAGTTTGAATCCAAAAGCAAAGATTATTTTCGGAATTTCTTATAACCCTAAACTTGGCAAAAAAATCAAGATTACCTCTTTGGTGGTGGGCGAAAATTTTATTGAAAAAGAAGAAAAAAAAGAAAAAGAGGAAAAAGAGAAAAGAGCAGAACCTGAAAAAAAGAAAAAAAATGTTGGAAAGAAAAAAGCAAAACCTCCCTTAGAGAAGAAAAAGAAAATTAAAATTAGAAGGTCGGCTCTTGAAGTTAAAAAAGCCGAAGAGGAAGAAAAAGAGAAAGAATGGTTTGGCGAAGAAGATTGGGAAATTCCGTCATTTTTGAGAAGAAAAATAGAATAAATTAATAAAATGTTGGATATTAAAAAAACAATTATTCCAGCTGCTGGTTTAGGGACAAGATTTTTACCTTTGAGCAAGGTTCTGGCAAAAGAACTTCTGCCCTTGACCGATGTCCCTATAATTGATTTTACGGTTAGAGAAGCAAAAGATTCTGATATATCTCAGATAATTTTTGTTTTGCGAAAATCAAAAGAAGTTATTCTGGATTATTTCAAAAGAAATAAAAAAATTGAAAATATTTTAGAAAAAAACAACGCAAGAAAAGAAAAACTGAAACTAATCAAAGAGAAAGAGAAAGAGTTTGAAAACCTCTCTTTCTCTTTTGTTTTTCAACCATTTCCAAAAGGGGACGGAGATGCCGTAATGAGGGCAAAAAATTACATTAAAAAAGAGGGATTTGCGGTTATGTTCCCCGACGATGTATTTGAAAGCAAAACTCCTCCTTTGGCTCAATTAAAAGATATTTTTGAGACCTCTCAAAAGCCGGTTATTGGTTTGAAGCGGGTACCAAAAGAAAATGTTTCTTCTTACGGGATAGTTTCAGTTGAGAAAATCGCCAACAATCTTTTTAAAATCAAAGGGATTAGAGAAAAACCTTCTCCTGCCGGAGCTCCATCTGACCTGGCAATTGTCGGAAGATATATTTTAACGCCTGAAATTTTTAACTATTTGAAGAAAACAAAAGAAAATGAAAAAGGCGAAATTATTTTGGCAGAGGCGTTGAATTTAATGATTGAAAACGGCAAAATGATTTACGGTTACGAGATTTCGGGAAGATGGCTTGAATGCGGCAAAAAAATTGATTGGTTCAAATCAAATCTTTATCTTCTGTTGAAACATCCGGAATTCGGCAAAGAGCTGAAAGATTTTTTAAAAGAGATTAAATATTGATTTTAAAAAATTTTCTAAAAAGGTTCAGAGGATAAATAATTTTTTTAAAATAATATGCCACTTTACGATTTAATTATAATTGGCGGCGGACCGGCCGGAATTACAGCAGGAATTTATTCTGCCAGGAAAAAAATAAAAACTTTGCTGGTGACTAAGGATTTTGTCGGTCAGGCGGGAAAAACAAGCGAAGTTGATAACTACCCCGGTCTTCCAAAAATTACAGGTCCTGATTTAATGAAAAAATTTGAGAATCACCTCAAAAATTTTGAAATTGAAATCCAAGAAGGAGAAAAGGTTGTCAGGGTGAAAAAAGAGAAAGAGTATTTTTTAGTTAAAACAGAAAAAGGAAAAGAATTTAAAAGCAGGGCATTGATTGTGGCAACGGGCAGTGATCCTCGGCCTTTGGAGGTGCCGGGAGAAAAAGAATTTATAAGTAAGGGTGTATCATATTGCTCAATCTGCGATGCTCCGTTATTCAGAGATAAGGCTGTGGCGGTGATTGGCGGCGGTAATTCCGGTTTTGAAGCCGCTCTTGATTTATCAAAATATGCCAAAAGAATTTTTATCTTTGAACGCTCGGGCAGGATTTCAGCCGATGAATTTTTACAGGAGCAGGTTAAAAAAGAGAAAAAGATTGAAATTCATTTAAACAAAGAGATTAAAGAGATTGAAGGAAGAGATAAAGTTGAAGATCTTCGCTACCAGGATACCGAAACCGGAAAAACTTATCAGGTGCCTATTGATGGAGTTTTTATCCAAATCGGGAGTATTCCCGTAACCTCCTTTTTGAAAGGACTTTGCGAACTTAACAAACGCGATGAGATAAAAGTTGATTTTGAAACTTACGAAACTTCTTGTCCCGGTCTTTTTGCCGCCGGCGATATTAATAACGGTAGATGGAAACAAGTTATCGTTGCTGCCGGAGAAGGTTGTAAAGCCGCTCTGGCGGCTTACGAATATTTGCGAAAAAACTAAAATACTCAACTTAGCATATCCGGTTAACATACCCGGTTAGCATATCCGAGTAAAACAAAATCTTCGCTTTAAATGTCAAAAATAAAATCAATAAAATCAAGAGAAATTTTAAACTCAAAAGGCGAACCAACTCTGGAGGTAGAAGTTGGTACCGACGATGGAGTTTTTCGGGCATCGGTGCCCTCCGGCGTTTCTAAAGGAAAATACGAGGCGGTTGAATTAAGAGATGGAGGGGAAAGATATTTCGGCAAAGGAGTGATGGGAGCGGTGAAAAATATTAATGAAATTATATTTCCACGATTAAAAGGAAAAAAAGTAACTTCACAAACAGAAATCGATGAATTCTTAATAGAATTAGACGGACAAAAAGATAAATCTCGTTTGGGAGCAAATGCTATTTTAGCAGTATCAATGGCTGTTTGCCGGGCTGGAGCGGCGGCTCAAAAACTTTCTTTGTGGCAATGGCTTTCAGAACTTTCGCAAAGAGAACCGATTTTGCCGGAGCCCTGCCTTCTTGCTTTAGAAGGCGGAGTTCATGGAGGAAGCGGTTTGGACGTTCAGGAGTTTATGATTGTTCCCAGGAGAAATTATTTTGGTGGATCTTCCGCTGAAATGATTCGCGCCGGGGCTGAAATATATCATACTCTGGGTTTAATTCTAAATGAAAGATACAATAAATCGGGAACGGGAGTAGGAATTGAAGGCGGTTTTGTTCCGCCTTTGAAAAAAACAGAAGAAGCTCTGGATTTGTTGCTCTCGGCGATAGAAAAATCAGGTTATAGGGGCAAAGTGAAAATTATTCTTGATATAGCCGCTTCGGTTTTTTTCCGGGATGAAAAATATTATTTTGAAGACAAAACTTTAACAGGCGGGGAACTTTTGGATTTCTATTCAGGAATTTTTAAAAAATATCCTATTTTGGCAATTGAAGACCCTTTTGGACAGGAAGATTGGCAGGAGTGGAAAAGGTTAAACTCAAAACTCAAGACAGAAGGTTCAAAAATTTTGGTTATAGGAGATGACTTAACAGCAACAAATCCCGAAAGAATAAAAACTGCCGCAGAAAAAAAGGCTTGCCAAGGGCTAATTTTAAAACCGAATCAAATCGGCACAGTTTCAGAAACAATAAATTCAGCTCTAATTGCTCAGAACTATGGATGGCAAGTTTTTGTGAAACATCGGGGAGGAGAAACCTGCGATGATTTTATCGCCGACCTCTCGGTTGGTCTGGGAACAGGATGGCTTATGGCCGGTGCTCCGAACCGGGGAGAAAGGGTGGCAAAATACAACAGACTGATGAAAATAGAGAAAGAAATGGCAGAAATCTGATTTCCGCGAATCATTCATAAAATTATTCATGAAAAAAATTCTCTTTATAGTTATTGACGGTCTCGGCGACAAGCCGATTGAAGCATTAGGTTTTAGAACTCCTCTTGAGGCAGCGGAAACTCCAAATTTGGATTTTTTAGCCAGAGAAGGAATTTGCGGCCTGTTGACCTCAACTTTTCAAGGGGCTATACCGACTTCTGAGGAGGGCCATTTTTCTTTGTTTGGCTATAACCCAAAAGTTTATAGAATCCGGCGAGGGTTTTTTACCGTCAAAGGAGCCGGAATGAAAATGAAAAAGGGAGATGTGGCTTTGAGAGGAAATTTTGGCACGGTGGCGGATAATTTAAATATAATTGACCGGAGAGCGGGCAGAATATCCGATACCCAGCCCCTTATTAACTCTTTGAGGGGAATTGTTATTGAAGGGGTAAAATTTTTGCTTAAAGGAGCCGGGCAGCATCGGCTGGGGATAATTTTACGAGGGAAAAATCTAAGCGAAGGTGTCAGCGACGGCGACCCTTTTTACAGCAATCTCGGCAAAAGAGCCAGAAAAATTTTGCCCTTAGCAAAAAGTTCACAAGCCGTCCGAACAGCACGGGTTTTAAATAAGTTTTTAGAGGAATGTCACCGAATTTTAAAAGAACATCCACTAAACAAAAAAAGAAAGGAAGCAGGACTGCCTCCGGCAAATTATATTTTGGTTCGGGGGGCTTCTACTATTAAAACATTACCTTCTTTTGAAAAAAGATACGGATTGAAATCTTGTTGTATCGCTGGCAAACTTCTTTATCGGCAAATAGGAAAGGTTCTTGGAATGAAAGTGATTAAAGTTAAAGGAGATAACGGTCTTATTACAACCAATCTCAAAGGGAAAATTCAGGCTGCCGAAAAAGCTTTGGAAAAACCTGTCCGGTATCAAAACAAAGTTTCCGGGACTGGCTATGATTTCTGCTTTTTGCATATCAAAGCTGCTGACACTTTGGCTGAAGACGGCAATTTCCGGGGGAAAAAGGAATTTATTGAAAAAATTGATAAAAATTTAACCCCTCTTTTGAAACTTAAAAAAACTTTAATCGTTGTTACAGCCGACCATTCTACGTGCTCTGTTCTCCGGAGGCATTGTAAAACTCCTTTTCCGGTTTTAGTTTTTGGGGGGGATAGAGATAATGTTAAAAAATTTTCTGAAAGAGAGTGTAAAAAAGGAAAACTCGGTAAGTCCAAAAGCATTGACCTTCTAAAGAAATTAATTAAAATGAAAGTTATTAAATAAGAAGTTTAATGAAAGAGTGAAATTTGTTATCACTTTTTCTGAAAAGGTCGTTTGTTTTATTTTGTTTTATAAAGTTAGAGTTGTTAAAATAAAAAATATTTGTTAACATTAAATATATGCAATTAAGTAAAAATTCAATAATCACAATTCTCTTGATAGTTTGTTTTGCTTTAGCTGCTGCTTTAATTTATTCTCAAATGTCAGGTTCTGGCTCCTCTAAATTGACAAAAGAAAGCGTCATTGAAAAAACCGTAGCTTTTATCAACGAAAATCTTCTTAGCGAAGGTACGGTGGCAGAACAGGTGGGAGATATTGAAGAAGTTGACTTTTATAAATTTAAAATCAAAATAGGAGAGAATGAATTTTTCTCCTATGTGACAAAAGACGGAAAAACTCTGCTCCCTCAAGAAGGTATTGATATGACTGCCGAAATACCTTCAAGAAATTCTACCGCCCAAAAGCCCGTTGCCAAAACCTGCGAGGAAGTAAAAAAAGAGGAGAATCCCGTTCTGGAAGCATTTGTTGTAAGTTACTGTCCTTTCGGAACTCAGATGCAGAGAATTTTAAACGAGATTGTCAAAGAAATTCCAAGTTTTTCTGAGAATATAAAAATCAGATATATGGGCAGTGTTCAGAACGGAAAAGTGACGGCTATGCATGGTGAAAAAGAAGCTCAAGAGAATTTAAGGCAAATTTGCTTGAGGGAAGAACAAGCGGATAAGTTCTATTCCTATCTTTCTTGTTTCCTGAAATCTGATGATTCAGAAGGATGCCAGAGTGAAGCTCAAATAGATAAAGACAAACTTTCTCAATGTATGGAAGATTCTTCAAGAGGTATATCTTACGCCGAAGAAGATTTTAACCTTCAAAACACTTACCAGGTGACCGGTTCGCCAACCTTGATTATAAACGGAGAAAGAATCAGCGAGTTTAATTTCGGAGGCAGAACAGCCGAAGCCGTTAAAACCGTTCTTTGCTGCGGTTTTGCTTCTGAACCGGATTCTTGTGGGAAAACTTTATCTGAAGAACAGGCAGCCACCGGTTTCTCCGAAACTTACAGCACAAAGGAAACAAAGGGAGGTGCTTGCGAATAATTGTTGTCTTTTTGACAAGTTTTATCTGTCAAATCGCAGCTTTTCAAAAAGCCTTCTTAAATCAATCTTCTTTATCTTCTATGGTAAAAGTTTATTCAACGCCTGTTTGCCCTTACTGTGTAGCTCTTAAAGCCTTTTTAAAAGAGCACAATGTTGAATTTGAAGAAATTGATGTTTCCAAGGATGAGAAAGCGGCTCGGGAAATGATTGAAAAAACCGGTCAGATGGGAGTTCCCGTTCTGGAGGTGGACGGGCAGTTTGTAGTCGGTTTTGATAAAGAAAGAATTTCAAAACTTCTGGCTCTTGAAGATTAACCCTTGGTTTTTGAAGATTAGAGGTTTGCTTTTTTACCCAATTTTTATTTATATGCTTAAAGTTGCTATAAATGGTTTCGGTCGAATTGGCCGCCCAACATTCAGAAGAATTATAGATAAGCATCCGAGGCTTGAAGTAGTTGCTATTAATGATTTGGGTGATGCCAGAACATTAGCCCATCTTTTGAAGTACGATTCTTTGTACGGGGTTTATAAAAAACGGATTAAAATTGGCAGCGATGAGCTTCTGGTTGACGGAACTTTTGACGGCAAAAAAGTGGCTCTTTTTTCCGAAAAAGATCCCCAGAATCTTCCTTGGAAAAAGCTGGGGATAGACATCGTTTTAGAATGTACGGGTGTTTTTAGAGATTTAGCAGGAGCGAAAAAACATTTAACTGCCGGAGCTAAGAAAGTTATCATTTCTGCACCGGCTAGGTCCGAAGGAATTCCGACCTATCTTCTTGGAGTGAATGAAGAAAAGTTTAAACCTAAAAAAGACGATATTGTTTCAATGGGTTCTTGCACGACAAATTGTCTGGCACCGGTAGCCAAAGTTTTGGATGAAAAGTTCGGGATTGTCAAAGGTTTTATGACGACCGTCCACAGCTATACTAATGACCAGAGAATTCTGGATTTGCCTCATAAAGATTTAAGAAGAGCCAGGGCTGCGGCTCTGAATATCATCCCGACAACAACCGGAGCAACGGAAGCTGTTGAGAAATGTTTGCCTGAATTAAAAGGGAAATTGGATGGAATTGCCTTGAGAGTGCCTACCCCAACCGTTTCAATAGTTGATTTTGTGACTCAGGTTGAAAAAGAAACAACAGCGGAAGAAGTCAATTATATTTTGAGAAGGGAATCAGAAAAAGAATCAATGAAGGGGATTTTAGGAGTTGAAGATGCTCCTCTGGTTTCTTCTGATTACAAAGGAAATTCTTATTCAGCCGTTGTTGATGCTCTCTCTACCCGGGTTCAGGGAAATTTAATAAAAATTTTAGCCTGGTACGACAACGAATGGGGTTATGCTTGCCGGTTAGCCGAGTTTGCCGAATACGTGGGTAAAAAATTATAAAATTGTCAGGAAAAAATTTACATCAAGAGTTTAATCTGATTTAACAGAAGTCCCTTGATTATTTCGGGGGATTTTTGTTTTCGGTTTTTAACAGTTTTATTTTCAATTTTTAGAAATTAAGATATAATAGACAAAAGGAAGATAATAAAAATACAGAAAAAGAAAGCAATAAAAAAAACAGAAAAACAATAAAATATGGCAAAAAAGAATTTTCAAAGAAAATAATAAAAAAGAAATTTATATTTTCCGACCCCCGGACTTAAAAAGAGAGATTTGGTTAAAGATAAGTCAATCTATAAAAACCGACAGAAATTCGGTCAAATTCTTGGAAAACCTGGCAAAAGAATCGAAATGGTCAAAAAAAATTATTTACCGCTGAAACTCTCAGTTACCTTTCTACTTTAGCCAATTTCCGGAGAGTTGGGAAAGTTAAAAAGGTTGTTGATTTATAAATAAATTGGTTTATAGATAAAATAAAAATACAATATGAAAGAAAAAGGATTCACTTTAGTTGAACTTTTAGTGACAATCGCTATTATTGGAATTTTAGCAAGTACGATGGTAATGAGTTCGCTTCAGGGGGCAGCCCGAGCCAGAGATGCGAAGAGAGTTCAGGAGCTTTACCAGATTGCCGGCGCTCTGTTGCAGTATTATTCTGTCAACGGGCAGTATCCAGATAACACCGACACAGGAGATGTTGGTTGTTGGTCAAACTGGGATGCCGGAAATATTGCCAACGGAGCAGACGATACTTTTATAAAACCTCTGGTTGACGAAGGATTTTTGACCTTTCTGCCAAGAGAATGGAAAAATGTTGTAGAGCCTATTAATAACTCCCAATGTACTTATCGTTATCAAAGAATGACTAACCCTTGCGGAGGCGACTGTTCGGGAACTTACGCTATTTTGTATGCTGCGTGCGAAACTGATCAATGCCCGGTTGGGGAGAGGCCGGATTGTTGTGCTGAAAGTACTTCGGGAGACGGGGAAGAGCCGAGAAATTTCGACAACAGGGATATTGCTATCTTTTTAAAAGAAAAATAACTTTTTGTTAGAAGTGTGTCATTTTTGAAAAAAGGATTTACTGTTCTCGA
>CAYQUV010000012.1:0-20928 GCA_964421005.1 uncultured Candidatus Saccharibacteria bacterium | reverse complement strand
CAAAGTGAAATAGAAAAAAAAGAAGCTGAAGCGACTTTGCACTATGTTCTTTTAACTTTAACGAAATTAATTGCTCCGATGATACCTTTTTTTGCCGAGGAGATTTATCAGAGATTGAAAACGGATAAAATGGTTCAATCTGTTCACCTGTTTGATTGGCCTCTTGAAGAAAAAAAATTAATTGATGAAAAACTGGAGAAGAAAATGGAAAAGGTTCGGGAAGTTGTAACAAAAATTTTAGCCAAGAGAACAGAACTGGGAATTAAGGTAAGACAACCTCTGGCGAAAGCAATGATCAGGGGAAGGTTAAAGATTGAAAAAGAACTGATTGATTTAATAAAAGAAGAAGTTAACATCAAGGAAATAGTTTTTCTTTCCGAAAAAGAAATTCAAGATGAAGTGGAATTAGACACGAGAATTACCCCCGAGTTAAAAGAAGAGGGTCAGGTTCGGGAAATTATTCGTCATATTCAGGATTTGAGAAAGAAAGCAGCTCTTACACCGAAAGATAAAGTTATAATTTATGTTGAAACGAACCAGAAACTTGAAAGATTTTTAACAAAAAATAAAAAAATGATTCTGGCCGAGACAAGGTCTCAATCTCTCCAGCCGTTTTTAGGCAGAGAGCGACTTTTTGAACCATTTGAAGGGAAAAAGAAAATTTACATTGAAGGAGAAGAGATTATTTTAATCATTAAAAAGATTGATGATAATAAAAAATAATAAATGATATGAAAGAAAATCAAAAAGATAACAAAAGAGAGAAAGAGGAAAAAGATTTCTTTGGTGATAAGGGATATCTTTCAAGAAGCGAGTTAAGGCAAAGATTTAAAAAATCTTCCCCTCGGATTCCGGGGAGTAGCAAATGGTATACTCGCGAGCAACGAGTGGGCATGGAAAAGGAATTGTTTGGCAAAAAATACGGGGAGTATATTACTCCTCAGGAGTATAAAGAGAAAATTCATGAGTTGAGAGAAGAGAAATATAAAACTAAATCGAATAAAAAAAGAATAGCTATTGATAGAAAAATAAGATATCTTAAAAGATTAGGAGGTTTTTAAAAAAATGGCATTTATCCATTACAGAACCAAAGGGATTTTTTTAAAAAAGACGGATATAGGAGAAGCTGACCGACTCTTTACTGTTTATACCAGAGATTTTGGCAAATTGGATATTTTAGCAAGAGCAATTCGGAAGATTAAATCAAAGTTAAGGGGAGCCTCTGACATTTTTTATTTATCAGAAATTGAGTTTATTCAAGGAAGGGTCTATAAAACTTTAACCGACGCTCTTCTGATTAAAAAATTTAAAAACCTGAGAAGAGATAACCGGGAATCGGAATTTGCCCGAAATTTGGCCGATAATTTGGATTTGTTATTAAGAGAAGAAGAAAAAGATGAGAAAATCTGGCGACTTTTAATTGAGACTTTGGAAAATCTAAACAGTCAGCTTTCTAATCAATCAATTAATAATTCACAATTGCTTCTTTATTATTATTTCCTCTGGAATTTATTTTCCGTTCTAGGCTATGCTCCTCAGCTTTATTCTTGTCCGGTTTGTTCAAAAAAGCTCTTGCCTGAAACATTTTGGTTTGTCAATGAAGAAGGAGGAGTGGTTTGCTGGCATTGTTTTAAAAAATTCAGCCAAGAGAAACAAAAAACGGCTCGGGAAATAAGTGTGGATACGGTTAAAGTTTTAAGAATTTTTCTAAAAGAAAATTCATCGGTTTTGAAAAAAATTAAGTTAGAGAAGGAAGCCCAAGACAATCTGAGAGAGGTATCAGAATCTTATCTTAATTATTTAAAGAGCGATTTTCAAAAAACAGAAAATAATATAAAATAAAGATATTATAAAGATATTATAAAAAAATTGCTTTACTTTCCAGAGACCATCGGTTTTTGGCGCTTACCCAACGGCTCGTTGTTTTTCAAAACAGAAAAAAAGGATTTTTCTCTGACACCCTTTTAATAATAAATATGAAAAAGTTTTTTCTAATTCTTATTTTAATCTTGGCCGCTCTAGTAGGAATTGCGGGGGTTTGGTATTGGCAAAGGAACATTTATTCTAAGGAAGTTTTAAAACTTGAAATCTTAAGCCAGGAGTTTGTTCAGGCTGGAGAGGAAATTGAGTATTTGGTTAAATTGAAAAATAATGGAAAAGTGAGACTGGAAAATCCTGAATTGATTTTTCAGGCCCCTGAACATTCTGTTTTAGAGGGATTTACCGATCTGAGAGTTACCAAAAAAATTGAAGATATTTATCCGGGCGAGGAAAGAAATTATTCTTTCAGAGCTCGCCTTTTTGGTCAAGAAAATGAAAGTCTGACAGCCCGGGTCTGGTTGAGTTACCAGCCAAAAAATTTAAGGGCCCGTTATGAATCAAAAACAACCTTCACCAGCAAAATTAAATTTGTTCCTTTAACATTTGAGTTTGATTTGCCTTCAAAAATTGAAAAAGGGGAAGAGATAGAATTTTCCCTCAATTATTTTTCAAATATTGATTATATTCTGTCCAATTTGAGGGTAAGAGTAGACTATCCCTCAGGCTTTGAATTTCAGAATTCTTACCCCCAAGCTTTAGAAAAAAAAGAATGGGTTTTACCGACTTTGACTCGGGCTTCGGGTGGGAGAATAGAGATTAAAGGGAAAATAAACGGAGAAGAATTGGAAGAGAAAATATTTCGGGCTCAACTTGGAATACTCAAAAACGGGGATTTCTGGTTGTTAAAAGAAACAACAATGGCAGTGAAACTGGTTGAACCTTCTTTGTATATTTCTACCTTGATTAATAATTCCCAGAATTATGTGGCTTCGGAGGGAGATCTCTTGCACTACGAGATTTTCTTCAAAAATATTGGCAAAACACCTATTCAGGAGAAATTTCTTTTTGTTAAATTAGAAGGAGATTTTTTTGATATTAACACTTTGAGGTCGGAAAAAGGTAAAGTTGGCAAAGGAGATGATACGATCCTGTGGGATTGGAAAGATATACCCTCTTTAAGATTTTTGGATGTTATGGAAGAAGGAAAGATTGAATTCTGGGTAAGTTTAAAAGAGGGTATCAATGTTTCTTCTCAGAACCCCAAATTAAAAGTGGAAGTTAATCTGGCGGGCATTAAAAAAGTCATTGAAACAAAAATAAACTCCCGGCCTTCTTTAGCCCAGAAAGTTTATAGGGAGCAGGAGATTTTTCAGAATTCGGGAAGTTTGCCACCGAGAGTCGGTGAAAAAGTGGAATATGTTGTTTTGTGGCAGGTGAGTAATTCTTGGAATGATTTAAAAAATGCCAAAGTAAAAGCTATTTTGCCGGAGAATGTTCAGCCAACCGGTAAAATCTTTCCGGAAGAAGCAAAATTTACTTTTGATTCTAAATCAAGAGAAGTGATTTGGAATATCGGGGAAGTTAAATCCTTTCAGGGTTTTGATGGTACTCCTTTAACTATAGCTTTCCAGATTGAGTTCACTCCCGATTCTTCTCAGATAGGTAAAACTCCGGATTTAATCGGAGAAGCTGAATTTTTAGCCGAAGATTCCTGGACTTTGGAGATTCTTCAAAAAAAGGCATCTCCGGTTTCGACAATTCTTCCGGACGATGAAACCGTCAGCAATGAAGAAGGTATTGTTCAATCTAAAATAGATTAAAAGTATGGATTTAATTCAAAAAATTATATCTTTAGCCAAAAGAAGAGGTTTTATATTTCCTTCCTCCGAGATTTACGGCGGTTTTGCCGGAGTTTATGATTTTGGCCCTCTTGGTCAGACTCTGAAAAGGAATATCAAAGAAGTTTGGTGGAATGATATGAAGGAAGTTGAAAATATTCTTGGTTTCGATTCTGCTATTTTGATGTCTCCTAAAATTTGGAAAGCTTCGGGTCATTTAAGCGCTGGTTTTGCCGATGAACTGGTAGAGTGTAAATCATGCCACAAAAGATTCAAACTTGACGAGATTCAAGAAACAGGCGATAAATCCGGAAAGTCTCGTTGCCCGGAATGCGGAGGAGAGTTAACAGAACCTGCGAAATTCAATCTGATGATGAAAACTTTTGTCGGACCTGTCGAGGAAGAGAGTACTGCGACGTATTTAAGAGCAGAAACCTGTCAGGGGATTTTTATTAATTTTTTGAATATCTTGAATTCTCAAAGATTAAAACTGCCTTTCGGGGTGATTCAAATCGGAAAATCTTTCCGCAACGAAATTACTCCAAAAAATTTCATTTTCAGAACCAGAGAATTTACTCAGATGGAAATGGAATGGTTTTGTTCACCGAAAGAAGCTGACAGGTGGTTTGATTTCTGGCTGGATAAACGATTGAGATGGTACCGGAAATTGGGAATTTCCGAAAAAAATTTGAGAGTGACAGAGGTGCCAAAAGAAGAAAGAGCTCACTATGCCCAAAGGCAAATAGATTTGGAATATCGTTTTCCTTTTGGTTGGAAAGAAATTGAAGGAATTCATAATCGGGGCAATTGGGATCTTTCTAACCATTCAAAGCATTCCGGAGAAGATTTAAGTTATTTTGACGTTAAGACCAAAGAAAAATATTTTCCCTATGTTATTGAAACTTCGGTTGGAGTGGAAAGAGCTCTTTTTGCTTTTTTAATTGAAAGTTATCAAGAAATAAAAGGCGGGAGAACAAAAACAACAAAATCAGCCAAGGAGACCGAGATTTTGCTTAAACTTCATAAATCATTAACTCCAATAAAGGTTGCCGTTTTGCCTCTTGTAAAAAACAAACCGGAATTGGTTAAAAAAGCTCAAGAGGTTTATTCTCTTTTAAAACCTCATTTTAATTGCCAGTATGATGAGGTTGGTTCAATTGGCAGAAGATACCGCCGAGGAGATGAAATAGGTACTTTTTTCGCGGTTACGATAGATTTTGAAACTTTGGAAAAAAACGATGTTACCGTTAGAGATCGTGATACAATGTCTCAGGAGAGAATAAAAATAGATAAATTGATTGAATTTATAAAAGAAAAATTGGAAAAATAAAAACAGAGCAGGGAATGCATTCCCTGCTCTTTCTTAATTTGAGATTTTATTTAAGACCTAGGATGTCAGATATATCATAGAGTTTTGTTTTTTTCTTTTACCCAACCGCCAGCAAATAAAGTGCCTTTGCTAACTATCTCACGGCTTGAAGCAGGGGCTTTTAGAACCAAAACATCTCTTCTCTAAAAAGATACTTTGAATAGATTTGGTTTTTAACTGAAGCGTTTGATAATTAAGGGTATACATTCCATAGTTTTACCTATTTAAAGAATGAATTCTTAAAAGTTCTGAAGCAAAGTATTACTAAGAAACTGATTTTAAACTCTTCTTACAGTACCAGAGTTTTTTTAATGTATTCTATCTAGCTAGTTAGATTTCTCATCTTTTATTTTTAATATTTTGGTTTATAATAATAAAAAGATGTTTCAAAAAAATACTCTTTTAAACGGTCTTAGGATTATCACTGTTCCGGTAAAAAATACCAAAGCAGTAACGGTTTTGGTGTTGGTTGGTGCAGGAAGTAAATATGAGAGAAAGGAGATAAACGGCATTTCTCATTTTTTGGAGCACATGTTTTTTAAGGGAACAAAAAAGAGGCCAAGCACTTTAAAAATTGCCGAAACTTTAGATAAAGTTGGGGGAGTATACAATGCTTCAACAAGCAAAGAATTTACCGGTTATTTTGCTAAGGTCGGTTCGGAGCATTTAGATTTAGCTTTGGATTGGGTTTCTGATATTTTTTTAAACTCAAAAATTGAATCTCGGGAACTTGAAAAAGAAAAAGGAGTGATAATTGAAGAATTGAATATGTATCTGGATACGCCGGTTAAATATATAGGAGATTTATGGGAGGAACTTTTATATAAAGATCAACCGGCTGGTTGGAGAATCATCGGAGAAAAGGAAAATATATTAAGATTTAAAAGGAAAGATTTTCTGAATTATTTAAAAAATCATTATTCGGCTTTGAATACTGTAGTTTGTGTTGCTGGCAATTTTGAACAGAAGAATATTTTGCCGAAAGTTAAAAAATATTTTAAAAAAATTAGAAAGAGAGCACCAGTCGGGAAAATAGAGGTTAAAGAGATTCAGGAAAGTCCCGCTCATCTTCTACATTTTAAAAAAACCGACCAGACTCATCTCTGTTTAGGAGTGAGAGGATACAATTTATTCAGTCCTGAAAGGTATGCCCAACAGTTGCTCTCTACGATTCTTGGTGGCAATATGTCATCAAGACTTTTCATAAAAATTCGGGAAAGGAGAGGATTGGCTTATTACATTCAAACCGGCTCCGAATTTTACACAGACAGCGGGTATTTGGTCACCCAGACAGGAATTCCTCATAAAGAAGTTTTTAAAGTTGTAAATTTGATTTTGGAAGAATACAAGAATATCAGAGACAAAAAAATTTCAAAAGAAGAGCTTCAAAAAGCAAAAGATTATATAAAGGGAAATTTAATTTTAGGTTTAGAATCATCAGATGCTTTAGCGTCTTTTTATGCCTTTCAGGAGTTGTTAACCGGAAAAATTTTGACACTTAAAGAAAAATTTGAAATGATAGATAAAGTTGACAGGGAAGACGTTAAGAATGTTGCTGAAGAGTTATTTCAGCCAAAAAATCTCAACTTGGCTCTGATAGGTCCCCACAAAGATGCTCAGAGTTTCAAGAAAATTTTGAAAATTTGATTTCTTTCGGAATTTGTTAAATTTCAAAAAAGATAATCTTAGAAACCATTGAACAAGCAGTGATATTTATGTCAGAAGAAAAAAAGTTGAATATAGATTGGGATGTTTGCCTGAAACTTACTGTTTTGGTTGTTTTTCTTTACTTTCTTTATCTGGTCAAAGATATAGTTATCTGGTTCATCTTTGCTTTGGTTTTGGCTATTTTGTTTAATTTTCCGATTGATTTTTTGGAAAGAAAAAAGTTTCCTCGGGTTGTAGCAACGATTATTGTTTATTTTGGTATTCTTATTATCTTGAGTTTTTTCTTTTTCAAAACAGCCCCCGTTTTTCTTTTGGAAATTAAACAATTCAGTTCCAATCTTCCTTACTACCTTCAAAAAATTTCTCCTTATTTTGAAAAAATTGGCATTAGAATTATTGAGAACCCTCAATCTTTCTTTTCTCTTTTGGAAAATAATTTGGAAAAAGCGGGTCAGAATATTTTAAATGCACTGAGTGTGATTTTCGGAGGAATGGGGGCAACCCTTTTTATAGTTTTTCTGGCTTTCTTTCTTTCTTTAGAAAAAAACTTTTTAGAAAGGATACTCTCAAACTTTGCCCCGACTCGTTACCAGCAATATCTTTTTAATCTTCTGCCAAGGGTCCGGAAAAAAGTTAGCGGCTGGTTTCTTTCCCGAATAATAGGTGTTTTGTTTGTCGGAATAATCAGTTATCTGGTTTTGATGATTTTAAACGTAAAATATGCTTTTATTTTGAGCGTAATTGCGGGACTGTTAGATTTTATTCCCTATATAGGACCTATTATTGCCGGGATAATAATTACCTTTATTGTGATGATAATTTCCTTTGGCCAGGCTTTATTTGTTTTGATTTCTTTTATTATTATTCAGCAATTGGAAGGTAATCTTTTAATTCCTATTTTACAAAAAAGAATTATTGGTATTCCTCCGGCTCTGGTTCTGGTAGCTTTGATTGTTGGAGCTAAACTCTGGGGATTTTTAGGAGCAATTTTAGCCGTTCCTCTGGCTGCTGTAATTTTTGAACTGATTAAGGACTATTTGAAATTAAAAAGAAAAGAAGAAGAAAGAGAAGGATTAAGAGAAGAGGCAGCTCAAACTTTATAGAATATGGCTTTTCTTTACATTGTTGCCACTCCCATTGGCAATTTAAAAGATATCACTTTTCGCGCTCTTGAAATTTTAAAGGGCGTTGATTTAATTTTATGCGAAGATACTAGAGTAACAAAGAAATTATTGCATTATTACCAAATAAAAACCTCGACCCTTAGTTACTATCAATATAGCAAACTCAAAAAAGTAAATTATATTTTAAACCAGTTCCAGCAAGGAAAAAATTTGGCTTTGGTTTCCGATGCCGGAACTCCGGGGATTTCCGATCCAGGCAACAAGTTGATTGAACAGGTTGTTGAAAAGATGGGTAATCGAGTTAAAATTATTCCTATCCCTGGCCCTTCGGCTCTTACTGCTGCTGCCAGTGTTTCCGGTTTTCCAATGGATAAATTTTTGTTTTTAGGTTTCCCCCCTGCTAAAAGAAAAAGAATAAAATTTTTTGAAGAAGTTACTAACTCAAAATACCCGGTAATTTTTTACGAGTCGCCTCATCGTATTTTGAAATCACTTAGAGATTTAAAAAAAGCGATGATTAAAGATAAATCTGGCAGAAACGGCTCTATCACACTTAATAACTCCACTGTCCCCAATGATGCTGGTGCTGCCAATGATTCTAATGTTCCTGATGATTCTGATGCCGGGAAAATAAATCAAAAGATAGTTGTCTGTCATGAGTTGACTAAGAAATTTGAAATAATCTATCGGGGGACTGTTTCTCAGGTAATTGAGAAAATTAAAGGAGATAAAATTAAAGGAGAGTTTGTAGTTATAGTAAGGAATAAGTTATAAAAAAAGAAAAACAGAAATAACCGTTACAGAAAATTGACTTAAAAAAGCCCAAAAAGGGGAGATTTTTTTTCCTTTGAAGTAAAACTCTAGTTTTCCAGATTCTTTGGGACTTTTGGAGAAATGAAATTTGCGGTGGAAATTATTATGTTCCAATAGCAATCTGTTTGGACAGATTAAACCGAGTAGTATTAAACTGTCAGGCAAGATGGCAGTAAAGCCACCGAGAAAGGATAAAAGAAAGTTTTTTGAAAGAAAGAAAGCAATGATAATTCCCAAAGAGAGATCAAGAAAAACTTTTAAGAAATCGTCAAATGATTCTCTCCACCTTTTTCTTTGAATATTTTCAATAGAGTATTCAAAGTGTGGCAAACTATCCAAAAGATAATGGCTGAAAAAAGCCACAAGGAGAGCTAAGGGCAGATAGTTAATATTTAGAACCAGAGCTGCTCCGAAAAGGAAATGAACCGCTAAAATCATAGAAATTATTCTTTAATATGATAAAATAAATGAAATAAATTTATGACTAGATTAAGTTTTATTATAACTCCTTAATTTATGAAAACAAACCCAAAAAATATATATATTGGGGTTGCCTGGCCTTATGTTAATGACCTTTTTCATATTGGGAATTTAGCAGGCGCTTATTTGCCGCCCGATATTTTTTCCCGCTTTCACAAACTTAAAGGAAACAGAGTTTTGATGATATCAGGCTCTGATTTTCACGGAACTCCAATAACTCTGCGGGCAGAAAAGGAGAAAACAAAACCTGCCGATATTGCTCAGAGATTTCACGAATTGGATAAAAAATACCTGAAGAAATTTTGGATTGAGTATACTCTTTATACTTCAACTCATACTCTTAATCATCAAAAAACTACCCAAGAGATGTTTTTAAGATTATTAAAAAACGGTTTTATTAAAATTTTAAAAAGAGAACAACTATATTCTGAGAAATCTAAAAAATTTCTTCAAGATAGATACATTGAAGGTGAATGTCCTTATTGCCATTTTCCGGAAGCAAGAGGCGACCAATGCGAAAAATGCGGCAGAGCCTTAGATCCTCTTGAACTTATCAATCCGATATCAAAATTAGATAAAAGCAAATTGGTCAGAAGGAAAACAGAAAATTATTTTCTTGATCTAACCAAACTTCAAAATGATGTTAAAAAATGGCTTCTTTCTCGCAGGGAAATGAGAGAATGGGTTAAAAAAGAAGCTTTAGGTTGGATTAAAGAAGGTTTAAAACCCCGAGCCATTACCAGGGATATGGATTACGGAGTTCCTTTGCCTGTTTCCCGAATACCCGAAGCCCAACGGATTGAAAATATAAAGAAGAAAGTTTTTTATGTTTGGTTTGAAGCGGTAATCGGTTATCTGTCAGGAGCTAGAGAATATTCCGAGATAATCAAAAAACCTGATTATTGGAAAGATTTTTTCTATAATAAGAAAGCAGAAACTTATTATTTTGTGGGGCAGGATAATCTTGTTTTTCATACCATTAACTGGCCTGCCCAGCTTATTGCCTACGACAAGAAGATAAATCTTCCGACAAATGTTTTTGTTAATAAATTTTTAACTTTGGAAGGAAAAAAGATGTCTAAGAGCCATAATTGGTTTATTGACACAGCTTATTTTGTTAAAAAATATCCTGTTGATGCTCTTCGTTTTTATCTAAGTTTCAATATGCCCGAACAAAAGGAAATTAATTTTACATGGTCTGATTTTATCGAAACAAATAACAATGTGCTTATTGGGACAGTCGGTAATTTTATTCATCGTGTTTTAACTCTGGCTCAGAAAAATTTTGGAAATAATTTTGAAATTTTCTCTAATTCTCTTTCTCCCGAAATACAATCGTATATTAAAAAAATTTTCAGGGAGACCTCTTTTTATCTCGAAAAAGGGGAGTTTCGTTTTTCAATTAAGAAAATCCTTGATTTGGCATCTTTTGGTAATCAATACATTGACAGGTATCAGGTGTGGAAATTGGTTAAAGAAGACCCGAAAAAAGCAAAGGACATTATTGTTAATGCTCTAGCTATTGTCAATGCTTTAAGGATACTTCTTTATCCCTTTGTTCCTCAGAGCGCGCAAAAGCTTAACCGGTTGCTGGGCATAAAAGAAAAAATTAAATTTCAAGAAGGAAAAAATCAATGGTCAGCTATTGAAGAGCCGGTTTTTATTAAGCTTTCTTTAAAGATAAGTCCTCTTTTCCCTAAGATTGACGAGAAAAATATCGAGGAAGAATTAGCCAAACTTACCGGAAAGCGAAAATGAAAAGCAAAAATAAAAAGCATTGACAAAGGTATTTACTTTTTGCTATTTTAATAAAATAATCGAAAAATAAATTTGAAGAAATAATTATGATAAAAGAGATTAATCTGATAAATGAAACGAAGGGGAAGCCTTTTATTAAATTTGTCGTTACTCTCGGTTTGCTGGGAGATTTTAGCTTGAGAAGATTCTAAATTTCAAAAAATATTCAAAGTTAAAACTCCCGGCAGAAGCCGGGATTTTTAAATTAAAAAAGTTTTGTACTTTGACTCGTACTTTAAAAAGGAGGATGAGATGTTTGAAGATATTTCCGGCAAGAACGCCGATGTAGTAGAGAGATTTGCCAGCTTGTGTGAGGAAAAGGAGGAAATCGAGGTAAAGTTGAACAATCCTGAAATCACTGAAGAAGAGAGGAGGAAATTAGGATTCTGTCTTAGTAATCTAAAAAGAGAAATGCAGGCTTTGATGGTAAAGTTATCCTAGCAGTAAGATTATCCTAAAAAATATAGGTGGCTCTTTCAGAGCCACCTTTTTATCAATTCATTATAAATTCATTTGACAAAAAATTTCGGATTTTTATAATTGAATAAAAGCTAATATATTTCCTGAAATGTCAAAATTAAAACAAGAAAAAATTGAATCAGACATTAATAACAGCCTCTCAGCTTTTGGTTTTAGTTTTTATTTTAATTTTTCTTATTGGCTGGGAGGTTTTAATTTGAGCAAATTATAAATTCTAAAATTGAATAAAATCAGGAGAAAACCTCCCAGTCAAGAACTGGGAGTTTTTAATTTGACAGCACCTTGAAAATAATATAAATAGAACGAACTAAAAAGGAGGTTAAAGATGGATCGGCTTTTAGAATTGGTTGCTGCAGCCAATAAATATAAGACTAACGAAAGTCCTCTTGAAAGGGAAAAGGCGTTCAGGAAAGTTGTTGAATTAATCAGCGCAGGAGACGAGGAATTTCTTAAAATGGTAAAACGTCTTTTAAGCGGCAATGGGGACAAAAGAGATGTTAAACCTGAAAGGGATGGAAAAGAGAAATTTTGGTAAATAAGTTTCTTTCTTCAGGGTGGCTCAATAAAAAAGAGAGCCACTCTTTTTATTTTAAAATTGAGATTTAAAGGCAAATTTGTTAAGCTTAATTAGTGTCTAATAATTAAGTTCAATATTTGACAGGTTAATTTAATAATTGGTGATTCAATAAAGCCATTAGGTAGTCGTTTTGACTTCTATGAAAAAAAAGTTTCTTTTTTTACAATTTAGAGAAAATAGAAAAGCTGCTTTGTCTGAAAAAAAATCTTTTTTGAGAGTCTTGAAAATTCCTCCTTCCCAATTTAAAATCAAAAATTTTTTTAGAGAGAAAGTTAATTTATCCAGAAAGGAAATTTTGAAATTTGACGGATTGATTATCGGCGGTTCGAGTGAGTTTAGTTTGTCTGAAAAAAAAGAGAAAAAAGAACTTTGGAGAAAAGTTAAAAAAGCGATAGATTGTCTTGAGAATATAAGAAAAGAAAAGATTCCCATTTTGGGGATTTGTTTCGGTCATCAAATTTTAGCTTATATTTTGGGAGGAGAAATTGGGAGGGTTAAAAACCAGGAAGAAACAGGATCATCTTTTGTTTTTCTGACCGAAAAGGGAAAAAGTGATTTACTTTTTTCAGGATTGCCGGGAAAATTTATTGTTCAGCAGGGCCATAAAGACAGTTTAAAAAAACTGCCTCCGGGAGCTATCCTTTTGGCTAAAGGAAGAAGATGTAAAATACAGGCCTTTAGACTCAAAAATATTTACGGGGTTCAGTTTCATCCAGAATTGAATTTAAAGGATGTAAAATTAAAATTAAAAGAAAACCCCGATTACAGAAGAAAAAATATGAAATTTAAACCCTCTCCTCAAGGAGCAAAGATATTAAGGAATTTTTCTGATTTAATATGTTAATTGATACTCACTCTCATTTGAATTTTAAAGCCTTTGAAGAAGACAGAGACGAGGTTATTCGTCGGGCTTTAAAAAATGATGTTTGGATGATTAATGTTGGAACTAATTATAAAACTTCAAAAAAAGCAGTTGAAATTGCCAGAACTTATGAAAAAGGAATTTTTGCTGCTGTTGGCTTACACCCGATTAATATAAATCATACGATTATAAACTATAAAAGAAGTATAAAGACTAATGCAGAGGATGTTCTTGAGGAAGACTTTCTCTTCCAGAAATATAAAAATTTAGCCCGTTCTGAAAAAGTGGTCGCTGTAGGAGAAATCGGTTTGGATTATTGGTTTAAACCAAAAGGCAGGAGGAAGCAGGAATTGTTTAAAGAGAAACAGAAAGAAATTTTTTTAAAGCAACTAAATTTAGCCCGAGATGTAGAAAAACCTGTAATTTTCCATTGCCGTTTGGCTCACAGCGATTTGCTCAATATACTTGATGAATATCAGAAAGCAAAAAGTGGACGATTAAAAGGAGTTGTTCATTGTTTTACCGGCGATTTTTCTCAAGCCGAAAAATATCTTGAAATGGGTTTTTATTTGGGATTCAATGGGATAATTTTTAAATTAGATTTGAAGGAAATAATAAAAAAAACTCCTTTGGAAAGAATTTTAGTTGAAACCGACTGTCCTTTTTTAACACCTCCCGGTTTTCCCGAAGAAAGAAACAATCCTCTAGGGGTTAAATTTGTAGTTGAGGAGATAGCCAGAATTAGAAGAATGGACTTTCGGGAATTAATAAAAATTACCAATCAAAACGCTCTAAGTTTGTTTAATCTATAATAGATATCAATTTATTATTTACAGAATTCTATTCTCCATTTACAAAAATTTGCCCAATGTTTAACTTGGGCAAATTTTTAATCAACCGAAGAATACAGACCGGAAGTCTTTTTTCGTCAATTAGAAAGAAATTTCTTTTCTCTGCTTGGGAAGGAATCGAACCTTATTTTTTTGACTTCAGGTTTTGTCTATCTTGAGGTTTATTTATCTTGTTAAACAAAAAATAAAATGATAAAATGAGAAAACTTTTTATGGGCTTTACAAGTTATCTTTATTATAGTTTGTATGCGTTATCAGCCTCAGAAAATTGAAAAAAAATGGCAAAGATTCTGGGAGAGACAAGGGCTTTATAAAGCCCGAGATTTTTCCAAAAGAAAAAAGGCTTACATTTTGGTTGAATTTCCTTATCCTTCGGGTGAAGGGCTCCATGTCGGCCATTGTCGGCCTTATGTTGCTTTGGATATAGTAGCCCGGAAGAGAAGAATGGAAGGATTTAATACTCTTTTTCCTATGGGCTGGGATGCTTTCGGACTGCCTACAGAAAATTATGCCATTAAAACCGGCATTCATCCCCGAGTTGTTACCAGAAAAAATACTGCTTTTTTTAAACGCCAGCAGAAAAGTCTGGGTCTGTCTTTTGATTGGAGCAGGGAAATTACGACCACTGACCCCGAGTATTATAAATGGACTCAATGGATATTTATTCAACTTTTCAAGCAAGGTCTGGCTTACAAGTCAAAAGTGCCGATTAACTGGTGTCCTTCCTGTAAGATTAGTTTAGCCAACGAAGAGGTAATTGATGGAAGGTGTGAAAGATGCGGCAGTCCCGTGATTAGAAAAGAGAAGGAACAATGGCTCCTTAAAATTACCGACTATGCTGAACGTTTAATTGAAGATTTAAAATTGGTTGATTATCCCGAAAAGGTAATTGCTTTACAGAAAGACTGGATAGGAAAATCAGAAGGTGTTGAAGTAGAGTTTCCTATTGTTGCATCGACTCTTTCAATCACTGTCTTTACCACTCGTCTGGACACTATTTTTGGTGCCACTTATCTTGTTTTAGCTCCGGAACATCCTATTTTGAATGAAATTCAATCACAGATTAGAAATTTTAAATCGGTCAAATCTTATATTGAAAAAGCAAAAAGAAAACTTGAAAGAGAAAGAATATCTGATCGGAAAGAAAAAACAGGAATAAAACTTCAAGGAGTTTCTGCCTTGAATCCGGCGAACAAAAAAGAAATTCCGATTTTTGTAGCGGATTATGTTTTGCCTCATTATGGCACAGGAGCAATAATGGCTGTTCCTTGTCATGATGAAAGAGATTTTCAATTTTCCAGAAAATACAATCTTCCTGCAGAAGTGGTAATAAAGCCCGAGAATCAAAAAGAGAAACCAACCCTCCACCTTTCAAGCGAGGAGTCTTTCGAGCCTTATACCGGTGAAGGAATTTTGGTAAATTCAGGAAGATTCAACGGGTTAAGGTCGGAAATTGCCAGAAAAAGAATTGAGGATTGGTTGAAGAGAGATAAATTGGTTAAAAAAGCCATTCATTACAAATTAAGAGATTGGATATTCTCGCGCCAAAGGTACTGGGGCGAACCAATTCCTCTTGTCTTTTGCAAAAAATGTAAAGAAGAAATAGAAAAATTAAACCTTCAATCTCCGGATTCTACTTTTAAGTTTTCAAATTCTGCTTCCAAAAACAGATTTAATAAAGGAGAATTATTAAATCCTGGTTGGTTCGCTCTTTCTGAAAAGGATTTGCCGGTAGAATTGCCAAATGTTACAAATTATAAACCGACTGAGAAGGGAGAATCGCCTTTGGCTGCTAATAAAAAATGGGTTAGAACCCAATGCCCGAGATGTAAGGGAGAAGCTTTTAGAGAAACCGATGTTATGCCTAATTGGGCAGGAAGCAACTGGTATTTTCTCCGTTACTGCGACCCGAATAATAAGAAGAAATTAGCCAGAAAAAAATTACTCAGTTACTGGCTTCCAGTTGATTGGTACAACGGAGGTATGGAGCATACCACTTTGCATTTGTTATACTCTCGCTTTATTTATAAATTTCTCTGGGATATCGGTGTTGTTCCCAAATCTGTTGGACCAGAGCCCTATAAAAAAAGAACTTCTCACGGCATAATTCTGGCCGAAGGAGGAGTTAAAATGTCAAAATCAAAGGGCAATGTTATTAATCCTGATGATGTTGTTAAAAAGTTTGGCGCTGACACCTTAAGGGTTTATGAAATGTTTATGGGTCCTTTTTCCCAGGCAATTGCCTGGGATACAAGAGGAGTTAAGGGGGTGAGAAGATTTCTGGAAAAGATTTGGAGTCTTTCCGAAGAATTTTTTAAAAAGCCATATTCAAAAAGTTCTCTTCAATTGAGAAAACTTCTTCACAAAACCATCAAAAAAGTTTCTGAGGATATTGAAAATTTGAAGTTTAATACGGCAACCAGTTCTCTGATGGAGTTTTCAAATTTCTGGCAGAAAGATAAATTTGGTATAGGCAAAAAGGAATTTAGAGATTTTTTGAAAATCTTAGCGATTTTTGCGCCTCATATAGCAGAGGAATTATGGCATAAGCTTGGTTATAAGAAAAGTATTTTTTCCCAGAAATGGCCAAAGTATGATCCAAAATTGATTGTTGAAGAAAAGACAAATCTAATTGTTCAGGTTAACGGCAAAGTTCGTGACAAAATAGAAATTGAATCGGGAATCTCTGAATACCAGGCAAAAAAAATAGCCCTGGAAAGCAATAATGTAAAAAAATGGATTGGGAATAAAGAAATTAAAAAGACGGTTTTTGTCAAAGACAAGTTGATTAATTTTGTTATCTAAGCCGAATTGAGGATAAAATATAAAAAGCAAGCAAATAACTTGCTTTTTCAGATGTTTTACTATAGTTATAATTAAATATATTGAAAAGTATTCATAGCGAAGCAATAAAAATATCTATGATAAGAAAAGTGGTTGTCGCAGCAGCCGGCAGGGGCACTCGAATGCTCCACCTTACAAATAACAAGTCAAAACATCTTATCAACGTTAAGAAAAAACCTTTCTTGGCTTATCTTCTGGATAATCTCTTAAGAGCCGGCTATAAAGAGTTGATTTTGGTAGCCGGCTATAGGGCTGAAGAAATCAAGAAATTTTTAGAAGAATATAATTACAAAGTAGAACTTGTAAATCAGTTTGAAGTTCTTGGAGAAAAAGAATACGGTACTCTTTGCCCTCTTAAATGTGTCAAAGCAATCATAGGCAACGAGAATTTTTTGGCTGTTTACGGTGATAATCTTTATTCGGTTAAGGATTTGAAAGATTTTAACATAGACGATGACTATAATTATGTTGCCGGGTTTTCACATCCTCATCCAGAAAAATACGGCATTCTTATTTCAGACGATGGTTTTCTCAAAGAAATTGTAGAAAAGCCGAAAAAATATCTTGGGAATTTAATAAACACTGGCCTCTACAAGTTTACCCCGGAGATTTTTGATAAAATCAACGAAATAGAAGTTTCTCCTCGGGGAGAATATGAATTGACCGATGCTATTACTCTTCTGGCTCGGGAACATAAAGTGAAAATCAGAAAAATTGGAGATTACTGGTTTGATTTTGGCAACCCGGCTGATATTATGCGTCTTTCTCAATTTTTAAAAGAAAATGAAAATTTTAAAGGTTAGATCCGAGAATTTGATTAAGAAAGTAAGTGAATTTTTGAAGGAAGGAAAAGTTTTAATCTCTCCGACAGATACTGTCTACGGTCTCTTAGCCGATGCAACTAATGAGAAAGCCGTAAAAAAAATTTTTAAAATAAAAAAAAGAAAACGGAATAAACCAATTCCCATTTTTGTTTCCGATTTGAAAGAGGCGAAAAAAATAGCTTACATTTCACTAAAAGAAGAAAAGTTTTTAAAAAAAGTCTGGCCCGGTAAAGTAACCGTTATCCTAAAGAGAAAAAATAATCTCCCCAGATTTCTTTTTTCCGGAGAGGAAACAATCGGCTTAAGAATTCCTAAATATCATCTGTTGAATAAAGTTTTAAAGAAAACAAAATTGCCCTTAACCGGAACATCGGCTAATATTTCGGGACTTTCTCACTCAACGAAATTGAAGGATATTATCAGTCAATTTAAGGAGGAGAAGTTCCAACCCGATATTGTGATTGACGGGGGCGACTTAAAATCTTCCCGACCCTCAACTGTTGTTTCTTTATCAAAAGGGAAATTTATTCTCGTTCGGGAAGGTGAAATTTCAAAAAAGAAATTAGAAAAGATTTACAATAATTTATAAGACCTTATGTCCCTTTTTTCTCCAATTTATTTTTTTCAGTATCTTTTGAAAAAAGAAGCCAATCAGTTTTTTATCAGCATTTCTATTCGCTCTCTTGCTTTAGGAATGATTTTGATCTTTGAGCCGATTTATCTTTATTTTTATTTTGGAGAATCTTTATCTTTAACTCTTTTATTTTTCGGAGCAATTCACGGTCTTTTTGGAATCCTGGCCGTTTTTGGCGGAAAGATAATGGCGAAAATCGGCTTTGACTGGGCTATGCTTGCCTCCCATTTTTTCTTTTTCGGATATTATCTTTTATTAAGTCTTATTTATTTTTCAACCCTTTTCGTTCCTTTAGCCATAATTCTGAAAGTTATCGGTATGACGCTTTTTTGGCCCTCTTTTCACACCAATTTTGCCAGGTTTTCCAGGGACGGTTATCGAGGGAGAGAAGTTGGGAAGAAAAATGTTGCCGTAGTTGCACCCACTGTTTTAAGCCCGGTTATCGGGGGGTTTATTTTAGCCAGTTTTGGCTATCCGGCTTTATTTGCTGCTGTTTTGGCCGTTCTTTTGGCTTCGGGTGTTCCTCTGTTTTTTAACAAAGAGAAACATGAAATTTACACCGACAGTTTTAAAAAAGCCTGGCAAAGAATTTTTAAAAGAGAGAATCGTAAATCTTCTTTAGCCTTTGCTTCAGATGCTATTGAACTCGGAATAAATGTTTATCTCTGGCCTCTGTTTATGGCTCTTTTAGCGATTGACTATATTTCAATGGGAGGGATTACTTCTTTCAGCATCTTTGTCGGCGCTCTTTTTACTCTTTATATGGGTAAAGTTTCTGATACTGCTCGTCGACCGAAACTCTTGAATATTGGTTCTTTATTAACTTCAATTTCCTGGCTGCTCAAATATTTTGTTGCTACTCCTTTTACTGCTTTTTTAGCCCAGACTTTTTATAAAATTTGTCGGGCTTCAGCCAGTATTCCTTTTCAGACTTTCTTTTATGAGAAAGCCGCTTTAAAGGGTTCCCAGGCTGACGAGTTTATAATTTACCGGGAAATCGTTGTAAACATTTCCCGATTCTTTTCTTTGTTTATTTTAGCAGGCGTATTTTTAGTCTTTCCTAAGGTAAATTTGAGTTTTATCTTGGCTGCCATAATTTCTCTTGGTTTTATGTTTTTGAACAATTCCCCGAAACTCAGTTTTAAGAATTTAAAAATAATCTAAAATGAAAATATGAATCTTGATGTCTATCTTTTTTCTCAAATAAATCCAATTAAAAATTTTATTTCTTTGTTCGTCTCTTTAGACTCCGATATCTTTAAAGGGTTAAATAATCTCGCTTTGAAATATTTTTGGCTTGATACTCTCGGAATTTTTATTGCCGGGTATCTTCCTTGGATTTTAATCGGAATTTTATTTTTGTTTTTATTAAAAAATTTTAAAAAATATTGGAAACTGCTTTCTCTGGCAGTTTTAAGCGGTTGTTTTGCCGTAATTATTGCTGAGATTATTTATTTTTTCTGGCAGAGGTCAAGACCATTTGTTGGAAACCAGGTCAATTTACTTTTAAGACATCCTTCAACAAACTCTTTTCCTTCATGTCATACCAGTTTCTTTTTTGCTTTGTCAACAATAATTTATTTTTATAACAGAAAAGTCGGAATTTTATTCTTTTTTACCAGTTTTTTGATTGGAATTGCCAGAGTTTTTTCAGGAATACACTGGCTATCCGATGTTTTGGGAGGAATGGTGGTAGGTATTTTTTCCGGGTGGTTGCTAAGCAAAATTTTTTCCATTAACCAAACTTAAGTTAAGTGCTTGTCTCAAGTTGCCTTTAAGTTACCTATGAGTAAAGTTTATCTAATAGAAAACAATTTTGAAACTAATTTAAAAAAAATCTATTCAAAACTATCCAAAAACCTTGCTCCCGGAAAAGTCGCTATTAAAGTTCATTTTGGCGAAGATGGTTGTACAACTTATCTTTCTCCCGAACTGGTGAAAAGTTTAGCGGAAGAAATCAGAGACAGTTATTTGATAGAGTCCAATGTTTTGTATAAAGGAAAGAGAACTTATAAAAAAGACCATCTTCGTTTAGCAGAAAAGCACGGCTTTGATTTTTGCCCGATAATAATAGCCGATGGAGAAAAGGGAGAAGATTTTTTTGAAATTGAGATTAACAAAAATCATTTCAAGAAGGTAAAAATCGGCAGGGGATTGAAGAATTTCAAAAACTTGATTGTCTTTTCTCATTTTACAGGCCATGTTGCTACTGGTTTTGGTGGTGCTTTAAAAAATCTTGGCATGGGCTTGGGGTCGCGAGCCGGGAAGTTAGCTATGCACTGCAAAACTCAGGTTAGCATAGATAGAGAAAAATGTACCGGTTGTGGTATTTGTATAGAAAATTGTCCGGCTAACGCTATTTCTCTTGTTAACGGCAAGGCATATATTAATCCAGAGAAATGTATTAAATGCGCTAAATGTATTGCTGTTTGTCCTCAAGGAGCTCCTTCAATTCCCTGGAGTTCGGTCCGTGGCAGGGATATTCAAGAGAGGATAGTAGAATATTGTTTTGGGATTAATAGGATATGTAATATAATTTATTTCACTAGTTTGCAGAACATAACATTGGATTGCGACTGTTCCTCTGAGGAACAAACTCCCGCAGTAGAAGATATCGGGATTCTTGCCTCTCTTGATCCTATAGCCATTGACCAGGCTGCCATTGATTTGGTTAAACAAAAAGCCGGCAGAGACATTTTCAAAGAACACAACAATATTGATTCATCGTTCCAGTTAAAATACGGAGAAAAATTAGGTCTAGGGTCAAGGCGTTATGAATTAGTTAAAATTTAATTAATCAAAATTTGAAAGTGAATTCCTCTGGTATAAAAATTCCGAGTTTCTTACTCGGAATTTTTAAATAATTTAAATAGATGTTTATTGGTGCCGGGGGAGGGACTCGAACCCTCAAGGGCCGAAGCCCACATCATTTTGAGTGATGCGTGT
>CAYQUV010000011.1:0-21358 GCA_964421005.1 uncultured Candidatus Saccharibacteria bacterium | reverse complement strand
AAGCTGAAAATTGTAAGACAGATTTAGATGAATCTGAAAAATCGGCGGTACTGAAATGTGATATCAAGGGAGCAAGTTATAGTAGCAATTCTTATGATATGCATTTTCTTTCAGGAAATTTGCAATTTGACTTAATGGATTTTATCAGAGAAAAAAAGGAAACTTACTTGGCAAGGAAAAATAGATAATGTCCCAAAATCAATCGTATTTGAATTCCCTTATCCTCTTAACCATTGCCACGAACACGTCTGGCCAAAGTAAGAACCTCGCCTTCGGCGAGAACCTTGTATGTTTGCCTTCGGCAAGCCATTGACTAAGAACCTCGCCTTCGGCGAGAACCTTGATTCGCTAATGTATTAACATATATTCTTGAATTAAGAACCTGCCAGCAATACTCGAAAATCTTGAATGTTTTCCTTGCTCAGTCCTTGAAAGCCATTGTAATAACCTTAACCCGCTAAATATAAACGCTCAATCTTGAGCTAAATTTAAAATGAAAAATTTAGACTCTATTTTCAACCCCAAAACAATAGCCGTAATCGGAGCCAACAATAAAAAAGGGAAAGTAGGATACGGCATATTTAAAAATCTCTCTGGCTTCAAAGGAAAGGTTTATCCTGTCAATCCTAATCAAAAAAAGATTCAGGGAGTCAAATCATATCCTGTTGTGAACCAAATAAAAGAAAAGATAGATTTGGCAATAATAGCTGTTAAGGCGAAGATAACGCCAAAAGTAGTTGAACAATGCGGCAAAAAAGGAGTAAAAGCTTGTATTGTGATTTCGTCAGGATTCGGAGAAACCGGAGAAAAAGGCAAAAAACTGGAAAAGAAACTAGGGCAAATCATTAAAAAATATAATATGAGAATGATAGGCCCAAATTGTTTGGGAATAATCAAGACCGCGAACAATCTAAATGCCAGCTTTGCCACCAAGATGCCTAAAAAAGGTAAAACAGCGGTTTTGTCTCAAAGTGGAGCCTTGGGTTCGGCAATAATTGAATGGTCTCTGGAACAAAACATAGGAATAGGAATCTTTGCCTCAGTCGGTTCCATGTTGGACATCAACTTCGCTGATCTGATAGAATATTTCGGTAAAAAGCCAGATATTACAGGTATCGTAATTTATATGGAATCTGTAAAGAATGCAAAGCGGTTTATGGAAACAGCTAAGAAAGCCGCCCTCAAAAAGCCAATTGTAGTTCTTAAAGCCGGCGTTACTCCGGCCGGTAAAAAAGCGGTTACCTCTCATACCGGGGCTTTAGCCGGGAATGAAAAAGTTTATGAGGCAGCATTTCGCCAATCTGGCATTTTACAAATAAAAGAAACAGATGATATCTTTACTTGCCTAAGAACCCTAAACAACCGCAAACTACCAAAAGGACCAAAATTGGCTATAGTAACCAATGCCGGAGGAGGAGGAGTAATGGCTGTTGACGCTTTAACTAAAAAAGGTGGTGAACTGGCAAAATTGTCTAAAAAAACCATTTCAGAACTTTCAAAAAATTTGCCTCCGATTTGTAGCTATTCAAACCCCATAGACATCTTAGGCGATGCCGACCACAAAAGATACGAAACAGCGGTTAAAACTTGCATTGAAGACACAAATGTAGATGGAGTGCTGGTTATATTCACTCCACAGTATTCCAGCAATTCATCAAGGACGGCTCACGTTTTAGTTAAAATGGCTAAGAAATACACAAAACCAATATTTGCTTCCTGGATTGGTCCAAAAGGCATGAATAAAGCCAGTTTAATTTTAAGCAAAGGCGGAGTTCCTAACTACTCCACCCCCGAAGAAGCTGTCGGAGCTTTTGTCAATATGTGGAATTATAAAAAGAATCTGGAATTGCTTAAGGTCCCAAAGAGTAAACTTAAAGATTTGAAACCAAATAAGAATAATCTTAGAAAAATAATAAAAGAAAATCCGGGAAAACTTTTATCAGAGATAGAATCAAAAAAGTTCCTCCAAGAATACGGGATACCAACAGTTAAAACCTACTTTGCCAATAATCCAAATGAAGCTGCCGAAAAAGCCCAAAAAATCGGTTTCCCTGTGGCTCTCAAGATACAATCTCCCGATATCGTTCACAAAACTGAGGCTGAGGGAGTTTTGCTAAATTTAGATTCTAAAAAAGAAGTAAGAGAAGGATTCAATAAGATAGCCCAAGCGATAAAAAATTACAAACCAAAGGCAACTTTTCAAGGAGTCAGTGTCCAAAAAATGGCAGGGCAAATTGATTACGAATTAATCTTAGGCGCAAAAAGAGAACCCGATTTTGGACCGGTGGTTATCTTCGGAAACGGCGGTATTGAGGTGGAGATCTATAACGATATCAGTATAGGGATACCTCCTTTCAACAAACCTCTCGCCAAAAAACTTATTACCGAGACAAAAATTTCAAAATTCCTGAAAAATGGTTTCAGAGGCAGAAGCCCTGTTGATATTGAGAAACTTTCTACAATATTAGAAAGGTTTTCTCAGCTGGTTTTAGATTTTCCCGAAATCAAGGAAATAGATGTCAACCCTCTAGCTATCCAAAAGGGAAAACCTTTGGTTCTGGACGCCCGGATAATACTAAACAAGGTTTAATTTTCATGAAAATTACAATTGTTTACGACAACACTACTTCAAGAGAAGACCTCCAAGCAGATTGGGGCTTCTCGGCTTTAATTGAGGCAAAGAACACTCCCAAAATTTTATTCGATACCGGAGCAAACGGAAAAATTCTGCTCAATAATATGGAAAAATTAGGAATAAAGCCGATTTCAATCGATGAGATTTTTATTTCCCATAGCCACTTCGACCATACCGGCGGCCTTTCCGAATTTCTCAATGTAAACGATAAAGTCAAGATTTATATTCCTCCTTCGTTCCGGGGAATAAAAAAAGGAGAGGTTGTTAAGATAAAAGAGCCGACAAAAATCCACAAGAATATTTTTTCTACCGGAGAATTGGAGAAAATAGAACAAAGCATGGGAGTCATAACTGAAAAAGGAATAATCCTAATAGTGGGATGTTCTCATCCTTACATGGGCAATATTTTAACGGCCACAAGAAAATTCGGTAAAATCTACGGAATCGTTGGAGGAATGCACGGTTTTTCTGATTTTGAATTATTCCAAGATTTAGAATTAATCTGCCCCACTCACTGTACTCAGTACAAAGCCGAACTCAAAAAACTCTATCCTAAAAAATACATTGAGGGAGGAGTAGGAAAGATAATCAACATTGAATAAAAATGACCTGTAAATGGTACAATGTTTGCCCTTTGAGAAAACTGGAAAAAGAAGGAAAAATATCGTACAGATGGAGAAAAGAATATTGTAAAACCGAAGAGAATTGGAAAAATTGCAAAAGGTATCAAATGGAAGAAGAAGGAATAGCCCATCCCGACAATATGATGCCAGATGGAACAATTAAAAATTTAAATGAAAAATAAATGAATGTAGAAGAAAAATCTGATATTCTCCGAATAGTAAAAGAAGACTTTTTGGAGGTCTTAGGTAGAGAAAAAAACAGGATTTTATTGAAGTCCATGAACCTTGAGCTCAAGGTTTCTTCTTTTTTTATATCCAAAGTCATAAAAGAACTTGAGAAAGAAGATTTAATAAAAACTTCCACAAAAAAAGGAGAAAAATATGTTCAATTAACAGAAGAAGGAAAAGATAAAGCAAGAGAGGTTATTAAAAAACATCTTGTTCTTGAAAGTTATTTCGGAAAAACGAGAAGCAAAAAAGAAGCTATAAAAAGAACTAATATTCTAGAGCATTATATTTCTATGGAAGTTATCGATAATATAAAAAAATTATCTACGCTCAAAGAGAAAGGCGTTTCTTTAACAGAATTTAGACAAAAAGAAGGCTTAATTACTGATATTATTTTTGGTATTGGATTGTTTGAGAGAATTATCAGTATGGGAATATTCCCGGGAGAAAAAATAAAAATAATAAACGAAATCCCGAATGGTATTGTTATTGAAGTAAAAAATAAAAAATTTGTTTTGGCCAAAAAAATAGCAAGAGGAATTAGAGTATTAAAATTAAGAACATGAACTTCGCTCAGAACCTTGATTCGCTAAGGTATGAATATATAGTCTTGAATTATGAAAAAACTTAGAATACTTTTAATCGGACAACCAAACGTAGGAAAATCTTCGTTACTTAATGCATTAGCTGGTCCGAGAGTCACAGTATCCAATTATCCCGGAACCACCGTTGAAGTAACTAAAGCCAAAAAGAAAATTAATAATACAGAAATTGAGTTTGTAGATACTCCGGGGATATACTCCATTTCTGACAGAAGTGAAGAAGAAAAGGTTACTGAAAAGGTTTTGTTTGAAGAAGATAAAGATGGAGTAATAGCAATTGCTGACGCTACTTCTCTTGAAAGAAGTCTTTATATGATGTTACAAATATTAGAAGCTCATGTGCCAACAGTTCTAGCTTTAAATTTTGTAGAAGATGCTAAAAAGAAAGGATTAGAAATTGATTACAAGAAACTAGAAAAAATTTTTCATATTCCTGTCATTCTCATAAATCCTTTAACAAAAAGGGGGCTAGACAAACTTGTAGATAAAGTTTTAAAAATTAAAAAAACACCAAAGAGGACTTTCATTATTGAATATGACGATGATATAGAAAAGGCGATAAATAAAATATCATCGCAAATAAAAGAAACTTTCATACCGAAAAGGTTTATAGCCTTAAGAATCCTGGAAGGAGATGAGGACTTTTATAAATATTTAGAGGATAAAAAAGCAATCAAAGAATCTAAGAAAAATTTAAAAGACCACCCAAAAGTTGCAGAGGATATATCCATAACCAGATATGGCACAGCTTCGTTTATAGCAGAAAAAGTCACTCAAATAACTCCGGTAAAAAAAAGACTACAACCCATCCTCCGCATCCTCCCATTTCCTTTTGGAGAAAATGGGCCTCTAAAATTACAAGAGAGAATTGATAGTATTCTCTTACATAAAATTTGGGGCTCTCTTGTCGCCGGTTTATCTCTCTTTGCCATTTTCGGAATATTGTTATATCTTGGCAATTTGACGCAGAGCGTTCTTATGGACTTAACAGAAAGTTTCTTATTTTCTTTCGGAACAGCGGAACACTCTATCATTGCTACAATATTAATCCAGGGTCTGACCGGACTTGTAGCAGGCGTTTCTATTGCCCTGCCCTACGTTCTCTTGTTTTATCTGCTTTTAGGTCTATTAGAAGACATAGGTCTCCTTTCAAGATTTATTGTTAATGCAGAAAGATTTTTGAAAAAATTAGGTTTGCCCGAGAAATCATTTATTCCTTTAGCATTAGGGTTAGGTTGTACAGCCCCGGCATGCAGATCTACCAGAGTTTTGTCATCTAAAAAAGAGCAATTTCATACCGCCTCTTTATTTGCTTTTATACCTTGTTCTTCAAGAATTGCCATAATAATGGGGATAGTTGGATTTTATGGAGGCATAAGTCTGGCTTTTTCTGTTTTTGCTACTTTGCTTGTTGCCGGTTTGATTTGGGCTTTTGGAATAAAAAGGGTTGTTTATATAAAAAGTGAACCATTGCTTTTAGAACTACCTCCTTTTAGGAAACCTTTAATTAAAAATGTTCTCATCAAAAGCTGGATTAGGATGAAAGATTTTGTATATATTGTTATACCGCTTTTGGTAATTGGAGGAATAACTTATGGAATTTTGGATATATTAGACCTTACCAATATTATAGTAAAACCTCTTTCTTTAATTACTACATGGTTGGGATTGCCTGCTATAGTAATTATTCCTTTAGTTTTTGGATTTTTGCAAAAAGATTTAACAGGAGCTATGCTTTTATCGGTTTTGGGCAGTAATATATCTTTAGTTTTAACTCCTCTCCAGATTTATACTTTTGGCATAGCTTCAACTATCGGGATTCCATGCATAATCGCTTTAGGGATGCTTTGGAAAGAATTCGGATTCAGGAAAGCCGCAATCTTGACCGGAACCTCAATAATTTATGGCCTTCTTTTGGCTGGTTTAATCTCAAGATTTATTTTAATATTGATTTAAAATAAAAATCTCTCCAGTATAAAAAAATTTTAAAAAATTTCTATGTGGGCAATCGAAGTCAAAAACTTAACTAAAGAATTTAATGGATTAAAAGCAGTAGACAACATTTCTTTCAGAGTTAAAAAAGGAGAAATTTTTGGTTTACTGGGACCAAACGGAGCAGGAAAAACAACAACAATTAAAATGCTAACTACTTTATCAAATCCTACCAAAGGAGAAGCTAAGGTTTGGAACTATAATATTTTAAATCAGAAAAATGAGATTAGGAATTCTGTTGGTATTGTCTTTCAAGAACCCGCCTTGGATAATCGTTTAACCGGTTTTGAGAACTTAGATTTTCATGCTCGTCTTTATGGTCTAGCTCCAGAAGTCCGAAAAAAAAGAACCGAAGAACTTTTAAATTTGGTCGGGCTCCGAAATAAAGCGGGTGATTTGGTTATGAATTATTCGGGCGGCATGAAAAGAAGATTGGAGATTGCCAGGGGCTTAATGCACTACCCAAGGATTTTATTTTTAGATGAACCGACCCTAGGATTAGATCCCCAAACTAGACGCCGTATTTGGAATTACATTTTGGAGTTAAATCAAAAAGAGAAAATAACTGTTATTTTAACCACCCACTATATGGAAGAAGCTGATTATCTTTGTCAACGGGTGGGAATTATAGATTTTGGAAAAGTTATTGCTTTGGGCACCCCTCAAGATTTAAAAAACAAAATAAAATCAGAAACTCTTAAAAAACCAACCTTAGAGGATGTCTTTTTGTTTTTTACCGGTGAAACTATTCGAGAAAGAGAATCTACTCAAGCGGAAAAAAACAGAATGATGGCAAAAAGGTTTGAAAGAAGATATTGAGTTATGAAATCAAATAATTTTCAAGCCCAATTAGATAATAATCAAACTATAAAGAGATCAATATCTCGCGGGCTTCATCTAGCAGGACAAGCAATCTATGTAATATGGATGAGAGAAATGAAAAGGTTTTTTAGAGCGAAAAGTCGCCTAATTAGCAATTTAGCTATGCCCTTCTTTTTTCTCTTTGCTATGAATTTCGGGTTCGGTGGAAAAAATATGCCAGGTACTTTTCAAGGAGTGGATTATCTTGATTTTCTAACTCCGGGAATCATCGGAATGACACTCTTATTTAATTCAATGTTTACCGGTCTTTCCACGCTATGGGATAAGGAATTCGGATTTCTAAAAGAAATAATGGTAGCCCCAATCAAGAGACCAGTTATCATTTTAGGAAGAATTGCTGGTGGAGTTACCACTAATCTTATTCAGGGAATCTTAATTTTAATTATATCTCTTCTTATGGGATTTAAGATGGCGTTTCTACTTTCTCTTGCTCCAGCTATTCTTTTTATGGTTTTAATTAGTGTTGGCTTCAGTGGTCTTTCTGTAGTAATTGCCTCAATAATGGAAGACCCTCAAGGATTTCCTTTGGTTATGCATTTTTTTACCTTCCCTTGCTTTCTTTTTTCCGGTGCCCTGTTTCCGATTGCCAATTTTCCCAATTGGATAAGGCCTTTAAGTTTAATTAATCCTTTGACCTATGGAGTAGATGGTCTCCGAGCCAGTTTAATTAATTGCTCTCGGTTTCCTTTGCTTTGGAATTTAAGCATTCTTTTAATTTTTGGATTAGTAATGATTATATTAGGTTCTTATTTGTTTAGCAAAACAGAAGTTTAAATGACTTTAAAAAAATACTGGCAAAAAAGGGATTTTAGTAAAACTCCAGAGCCTAAAGGCAAGATAATGAGAAACGAAAAAGATAGATTTGTGGTACAAGAACATTGGGCTACTCACCACCATTTTGACTTCAGATTAGAGACGGAAGGAGTTTTAAAATCTTGGGCCGTACCAAAAGGAGTGCCAGAAAAGAAAGGAGTAAAGAGGCTTGCAATAATGACGGAAGATCATCCAATTTCATATTTAAATTTCTCCGGAGTGATTCCTGAAGGTTTATATGGTGCCGGAACTGTTAAAATTTTTGACAAAGGTAAATACAAATTAATTGAAAAAACTGAAAATAGAATCACTTTTGAATTAAAAGGTAAAAAATTAAAAGGGAATTATACTTTAATAAAATTCAGAAAACATAATCAGTGGTTATTATTTAAAACAAAATGAAATTAGTTAGTGCCTGTTTACTGGGTCTAAAATGTACCTGGGACGGGAAAAGCAAAAGGAACGAGAAAATAATTAAACTCTTGAAAAAAGAGGTTTTAATTCCTGTTTGTCCTGAACAATTAGGGGGCTTGCCAACACCGAGAATCCCCCAAGAGATTCAAGGTTGTTCTGGTGAAGATGTTTTAGCAAGAATTTGTAAAGTTAAAAATAAGTCTGGTCAGGATATTACAAAACAATTCATTAAAGGGGCAAAAGAAACTTTAAAGATTGCAAAACAACTTAATATCAAAGAATTTATTGGAAAATCAAAAAGCCCATCCTGCGGTTCAGGTTTAATATATGACGGAACTTTTTCTGGAAAATTAGCTAGGGGAGATGGAGTGACAACCGCTTTATTAAAAAGAAATGGAATCAAAGTTATCACGGAAAAAGATTTATAATTTCAAAAGTTTGTTAAATTAAAAAAATAAAAATGAAAGGTTATAAATTCAGCACTGAAACAAAGTCCCCCGACGCCGAGCGGCAAAACGGGACAGGCTGATGCCTTGATAGAGAATAAACTATGATATTTGATTTTTTTTGGAAAATATGATAAAAGAAAACAGAAACTTTAAAAACTTAAGAAGAGAGTAAGAATGCCTGAAAAGTAAGAAAATTATAAGAAAAGGGAAATACGCCAGATAGTTTAAAAGGAGGCGGCGTACCCAAATGGATAAGGGAAAGGATTGCAAATCCTTAATTCCTGGTTCGATTCCAGGCGCCGCCTCCAAGAAAATTGAGAAAATTCAAAAAGACAAAATTTAAAGGCAGTCCGATTTCGGACTACCTTTTTCGTTTTCCTAAAATTCTTAAATTGTGGTAACATTATTCTAATATGGATAGTAATTCAATACTAAAAGTTAAAAACTTAAATGTTAAATTAAATGGCGATAAGATTATTGAGAATTTGTCTTTTGAAGTAAGAGAAAAAGAAATTTTTACTATCTTAGGGCCCAATGGAGCCGGCAAAAGTACTCTTTTCAGAACTTTATTGGGGTTAATACCTTATCAAGGTGAAATTTCTTGGCGGGCGGCGGCTGGGTGGCGTCCACTTCCTTGTCGGATGGTAGGTGGGTGGCATCCAGAGTACCCAAAAATCGGCTATCTTCCCGAACGTTTGTCTCGTTCAAAATTTAAAGAATTGCCAATTTCAACGAGAGAGTTTTTTAGATTCAAAGAAAGCTCTGATGAAAAAATTCTTAAAATGTTAAAATCGGTTGGATTAGAGGGTCCAAAAATTTTGGAGGAAAATCCTGGAGATTTGTCTTCTGGCCAGTTTCAGCGACTTTTGATCGGATGGAGTTTAATCGGCAATCCTCAAGTTTTGCTTTTCGACGAACCAACCACTGGAATTGATATTGAAGGAGAAGAAACAATTTATTCTCTTTTGTATAAATTTTGGAGAGAGAGAAATTTGACTATCTTGTTAATTACTCATGATTTAAACATTGTTTATAAATACTCTACCAATGTTTTATGTTTAAATAAAAAAGCAATTTGCTTCGGACCTCCAAGAGAAATTTTAACTCCGGAAAGTTTAGAAATGTTATACGGAACAGAAATTAAATTTTATAAACATACCCATTCCTAAAATTTCTAATCTCTAATTTCTAAAACAATATGAATCAATTTATTTTAAGTTTGATTACAGCAATTTTTATTGGGGGAGTAGCCGGATATTTAGGTTCTTTAATGCTCACAAAAAGAATGGCTTTGGTAGGAGGACCATTGGGGCATTTGGCTTTGCCAGGAGCAGCCTTGGCTTTACTTTATAGTTTTAATATTTTTTGGGGAGCATTGGGAACTATAATCACTGGAGCCATTATAATCTGGCTTTTAGAGATTAGAACTAAATTACCAATGGAAGCTTTAACCGGTTTGGTTTTCGCTGCTGGTGTTGCTCTTAGTTTCCTAATTTTACCTGTATCTCAAGCTGAAGAGGCTTTAATTGGAGATATTACTAAAATAAATCTGACCGATATGATTCTTGCTGTAATTTTAGGGACAATTATCTTTTTTGTTATAAGAAAGATTTACTCAAAGATGATTTTATCTGGAATCTCAGAAGATCTGGCAAAAGCAGAAGGAGTTAATGTCAAAGAATATAATTTAATTTATTTAGCTTCTATTGCCTTAATTGTTGCTTTGGAAGTAAAAATAGTAGGAGGTCTTTTAACAGTTGCAATGTTAGTAATTCCAGCCTCTGCTTCAAATAATTTCGGGAGGAACCTTTCCCAGTACTCTTTTGGAGCTTTAGTAATAGGAATAATTTCTGCTGTTTTGGGAATATTGTTATTTAAACTCGTAGATTTTTCAGCCGGTCCTTTGATTATTTTATCTTCAGCTCTTGTTTTTTTAATTTCTTTATTTTTCAAGAAAAAATGAAAATTGTAATATCAAGTGGAAAAGGAGGCGTAGGGAAATCAATGTTAACTTCAACACTGGCTATGTTTTTGGCAAAAACAAAAAAAGTGGTAGCAGTTGATTGCGATGTTGACGCTCCTAATCTCGCTGTTTGGCTTGGAGAGCCGGGGAAATGGGATAAAATCAAAAAAATAAGCGTTTCTGAAAAGCCCGTAATTGATAACAGTAAACTGACCCTAAAAAAAGCTAAGCAATGTGTAAACAAGTGCAGGTTTAATGCTTTAAAAATAGAAAAAGGGGAATTAAAAATGAATCCTTTTTTATGCGAAGGATGTGGGGCTTGTGAAGTTTTTTGCCCTAAGGGGGCAATAAAAATGAAACCCGTAAAAAACGGCGAGATAAGAATAAAAAAGAGCAAATATAACTTTCCTTTAGTTTCCGGCCACCTTTATCCCGGAGAAACAGGAAGTGGCAAAATCGTAACCGAAATCAAAAAAGAGGCAGATAAATTTGATTATGACATTCAAATCATAGATTCGGCTCCCGGAACCGGTTGCCCGGTTATAGCTTCTTTACAAGACGCAAGTTTCGCTGTTCTAATTACCGAGCCAACCCTTTCCGGATTTTCCGATTTGAAGAGAGTTTTAAAAATCGTAAATCACTTCAAAATCCCCTGGAAACTGGTGATAAACAAATGGGATATCAATAAAAATTTGAACCAGAAAATTCAGAAGTGGGCAGGTAAAAAATTCCTAGGTAAAATATCTTACGACAAAAAAATATTCGAAGCTATCAGCAATTTAACTCCGATTTTGAAAACAAGTCTAAGGGCTAAAGAAGAGATTAAAAGTCTTTATAACTCTTTGTTTGGATAAAATTTTGGAAAGTGGTAAACTAAACCGCAAAATTAGTAATCACAATCGAGTGTTATACATTAGCTATTCCATTTTTCAGAAATACTCTTTTGGGAAATCTTTTTTACACAACTTGCTTTTTCGGAGTTTATGAACTTACCGAAATCTGGATTAGAGCCAAATTTGATGAAAGTTTGTCCAAAAAAGTAGCCAAAAAAGTAATCAAAGAAGAAAAAAATTGGTTGAAAAACAAAAAGAGAAAGCAAAAAAAGAAAGCAAAGAGTAATCAAAAAATCTTGAAATATCGGTTATATTTAATCTAAGTTGAACTTAGATTTTTTATTTAAAATCATCAGAAGCAATTGAATAAAGAAAATAAACCTATATAATGAAAAATAGTCAAAGGTCACTCTTAAAACTAACATCTAATTTTATATGTACGAAGATATAAAAGGAAAAGTTGCCATTATAACCGGAGCTCGGAGAGGAATGGGCAGAACTCACGCTTTAAAGCTTTCTCAAGCCGGAGCAAAGGTTGTTGTTTCCGATATTTCGGAAGAGGATTGTAAGATTGTTGTCGATGAGATTAAAAATCAGGGCGGGGAAGCAATAGGGATAAAATGCGATGTCTCAAAAAAAGAAGACGTTGATGAGATGGTCAGGAAAACATTGGAGAATTTCGGCAAAATAGACATTCTGGTCAACAATGCCGGTATCTGCCAGTTTAAGCCGTTTCTGGAATTAACCGAAGAAGAATGGAATAAAACTTTAAATATCAACTTAAAAGGATATTTTTTGTGCGCCCAAGCGGCAGCAAAAGAGATGGCAAAAAGGAAATCGGGAGTAATTGTCAATGTCGCTTCAATTGCCATGGGCCAGGTAGGTGTAGGATTTCAAAACTTAGCCCATTATTCCGCCTCCAAAGGAGGTATTGTCGCTATGACAGAAACTTTGGCTCTGGAATTAGGCCCTCTTGGTATCAGAGTTAATGCTGTGGCTCCGGGTATGATTGACACCCCGATGATTGAATCAATGAAACAGGATCCGAAAACAATGGAGGCAACCTTAGCCCGCGTTCCTCTTCACAGAGCCGGAAAACCGGAAGAAGTTTCTAACCTTGTTTTGTTTTTGGCTTCTGACGAATCTTCATATATGACAGGCAGCACCGTTGTAATCGACGGAGGATGGCTTGCCGGATAACTTTTCAGGCCACCTTTATACCTGAGCAAAAGAGGAGCGACAGCTTTGGAAACGGTTCAGAATTGTTTGCTTCTTATATGGTAAAAATTACAAGAAAAACAACCTTGGCTGAAATTTTGAACTATCCCGAGACCGAAAAAATTCTGGCAAAATATAATTTGCCCTGTTTGACATGCCCAATGGCAAAATTTGAAATAGAAAATTTGAAAATCGGCGATGTCTGCAAGATTTATAATCTTGACTGTAAAAAAATTCTCAAAGAACTTAACGAAACATTAAAGAAATGAAAAAAGAAGAAAGAAAAAAAGAACTGGAGAAAATAAAAGAAGAGGTTATAAATTGTAAAAAATGTCCTCTTTACAGAGATAGAATCTACCCGGTAATCGGCGAAGGAAGCCATACAGCCAAAATAATTTTTGTGGGAGAAGCACCCGGCCTCCAAGAATCCAAAACCGGCCGTCCTTTTTGCGGGGCAGCCGGCAAAATCCTGGACGAACTTCTGAAGAGCGTTGGGATTGAAAGGAAAGATGTTTATATCACAAACATATTAAAAGACCGACCGCCAAACAATCGTGACCCGAGAGAAGAAGAAATAAAAGCCTGTGCTCCTTATCTGGAGCGCCAGCTTGAAATTATCTCCCCCGAAGTTATTTGCCCGCTGGGCAGATACTCAATGAAGTTTTTAATGGAGAAATTTGGTTTAAAAGAAAGGATTGAGCCGATTAGTAAAATTCACGGTAAAATTTTTGAAGTGAAAAATCTTTTTCAAAATATAAAAATTATTCCTCTTTACCACCCGGCGGTTGCCACTTACAATCCCAATATGAAAAAAATTCTGGAAAGCGATTTTTCTGTTTTAAAAAAATTCAAATAGTTTATGAGAAAGAAAAAAGTTTCAATTATTGGTTTCGGAAGATTTGGTCAGCTTTTGGCAAAAATATTTTCAAAAGATTTTGAAGTCCAAGTTTTTGATGTCAAAAATAAAAAAGAAACGGCTAAAAAATTAGGTGTTAATTTTGTTAACTTAGAAAAAATTTTTAAAGCTCCCACAATCTTTTATGCCGTTCCGATTTCAAAACTAAAAGAAGCTATAAAGAACAGCAAAAAATATATAAAAGACAACCAGACAATTTTGGATGTCTGCTCGGTAAAAGTTTATCCAAAACAGGTTTTTGAAAAAGAATTGATTGAGAAGAAAGTTAATTTGATTCTTACTCATCCGATGTTCGGTCCCGACAGCGTCAAAAATACAAAAGGCAATGTTAGAGAAAATCTTAAAGGTTTAAAATTAGTAATTTATAATTTAAGTTCTCAAAAGAAGGCTTACAATTTCTGGAAAAAATATTTTCAAAAGTTAGGATTAAAAACGGTTGAAATACCCCCGGAAAAACATGATAAGTTTGCGGCTTTCTCTCAAGGCGTCACCCACTACATCGGCAGAGTTCTTGAAGATATGAAACTGAAGCCCACTCCCATAGATACAATTGGTTTTGAAACATTGCTAAAAATCAAAAAGCAAACCTGTAACGACACCTGGCAACTTTTCTCCGACCTTCAAACCTTTAACCCTTTTACCAAAAAGATGCGAATAAGGCTGGAAAAATCATCAATTAAAATTTACAACAAACTTTTACCAAAAAGAATTGACCCAAAATATATTATCATCGGCATTCAGGGAGGAGAAGGCAGTTTCAATGAAGAGGCATGCAGATTTTACTGCCGGGAACACGGAATTAAAAATTTCAAAATAAAATATCTTTATACTTCAAACAATGTTTTGAAAAAAATACACCAAGGTGAAATCGATTTCGGTCAGTTTGCTCTTCAAAATTCGGTCGGCGGAACAGTCAAAGAAACAATTGATGCTCTGTCGCAATACAATTGTAAAATCGTTAAGGAATTCCAAATTATTGTTAGCCATTGTCTGTTGGCGAGAAAAGGAGTAAAAATCAATCAAATCAAAAAGATAATCTCTCACCCTCAAGCCCTGGCTCAATGTAAATCAACATTGGCTAAAAAATATCCAGATAAAAAATTGATTTCGGGCAAAAAAAATCTAATTGACCAGGCGCAAGCCAGCCGATATTTATCTGAAGGCAAACTTCCTAAAAGCATAGCCGTTTTGGCCCCTAAAATATGCGCTCAATTATATAATCTTGATATTTTGGCTGAAGGACTCCAAGACAGAAAAGACAACTATACTTCTTTTCTTTTTGTCAAACGAAGGTAAAAATAAATAATTATGAAAAGGGAACAGGCTTTAAAATTATTGGAGGAAAATCTTAAAAATCAAAATCTGATTAAACATTGTCTGGCAACAGAATCAGCTATGAGAGAATTAGCCGATTATTTTGGAGAAGACAAAGAGAAATGGGGAATATGCGGGCTTTTACACGATATTGATTATGAAAAAACAAAAGGAGAGCTGAATTTACACTCAAAAATCGGAGAAAAGATGCTAAAAGAGCTGGGTTTTGATAAAGAGACTTGCCGAGCCGTCTTGACTCACAACAAATTTCATAACATTCCCCCTGAAACTTTAATGGCTAAGGCTCTCTACTGCCTTGACCCTTTAACCGGCTTAATAGTGGCGGCAACTTTGGTTTTGCCTTCAAAAAAAATAAATGATTTAGGAGTTGAAAATGTTTTAAACCGATTCAAAGAAAAATCATTTGCCAGAGGAGCAGACAGGGAAACAATAAATATGTGTCAAGATTATTTGGGTTTAAATTTGGAAAACTTTACGGAATTAGTTCTCAGGGCTATGAAAAAAATTTCCTCTCAACTGGGTCTCTAACAAAATCCCGGAATGAAAAAGCAACTAAATCCTTTAACAAATTCCAAGAGAATTGGCGATTTTGGTGAAAAAATTGCCAGACATTATTTGGAAAAGAAAAAATATAAAATTTTAGCTCAAAATTTTAAAAACAAATGGGGAGAAATTGATATTATCGCCAAAAAGAAAGATGAAATCACTTTCTTTGAAATAAAAACTCTTCACTCTCCAAAAATTTCCCAAGAAAAAACTTTCTTTCCAGAAGACAAAATTTCTTTAAAAAAGAAAAATCAATTGCGGAAAATGGCCCAGATTTATTTATCGGAAAGAAAAATTCCTCTTGATTTCCCTTATCAAATTGACGTTTTGAGCGTTGAAATCAGTTTCGATTTTAAAAAAGCAAAAATTAGGCATTTCCGAAACATTGTTGAGGATTCTTATTGAAAAATCTTTTTTATCATTGACACAAACTTCTTTTATTGTTAAAATTAAGTTAAAGGTCGTTGAAGAAACGGCCTTTAATTAAAGAAAAATATGGATTTAAAAACATTAACTTCGGCTGTAATGGAAATTGCCGAAGAAAGAGGGATAGCTCAAGAAAAAGTAATTGAAGTGATTGAATCAGCCCTGGCTGCAGCTTACAAAAAAGAGTATGGAAAAAAAAGAGAAAAGTACGGGGCAACTTTAGACCCAAAAACAGGAGAGGTCAAATTTTTTCAGTTAAAACAAGTTATAAGCGAAGATGAAATTCTCTCTGAAAAAGAATTAGAAGAAATAAAAGAAGGAAAAAAAGAAGCTCCAGAAGATAAAATCCGCTTTAATCCAGAACGTCATATACTTCTGAAAGAAGCAAAAAAAACTAATCCAAAAATAAAAGCAGGGGAATTCCTCAGTATCCCGGTCAAGTCAAAAGAAGGATTCGGCAGAATTGCCGCCCAAACAGCAAAACAGGTAATCTTGCAAAAGATAAAAGAAGCAGAAAGAGAAGTAATCCTCAAAGATTACAAAGAAAAAGAGGGAGAAATTGTTTCGGGAATTGTCCAGAGGGTAGAACCAAGAGTTGTTTATTTTGATATCGGCAAAACATCAGGAATTTTGCCAAAATCCGAACAGGTTCCCGGAGAATTTTACCGACCCGGCCAGAGATTAAAACTCTATGTCCTTAAAACTGAATCCACCCCGAAAGGACCTGTTATTTTCCTTTCCCGGGCTTATCCCAAACTGGTTTCAAAACTTTTTGAACTGGAAGTGCCGGAAATTTCAGCCGGTCAGGTAATTATAAAATCAATTGCCAGAGAGCCCGGTTCCCGGACTAAAGTTTCGGTTACAGCAACAGAAGAGGGTATTGATCCAATTGGCTCTTTGGTCGGACAACGAGGAACAAGGATATTAGCCGTTATTAACGAGTTAGGAGGCGAAAAAATTGATATCATTGAATGGCAAGAAGAGCCAGAAAAATATATCAGCAACGCCTTAAGCCCGGCTAAAGTTTTAGAGGTCAAAATTTTACCAAAAAATAAAGCTCAAGCTCTTGTAGCCCCAGACCAACTTTCATTAGCTATTGGTAAAGACGGTCAGAACGTAAGGCTGGCAGCAAAATTGACCGGCTGGAAAATAGATGTGATATCAACTGAAGAGGCAGAAAAAGAAAAAAGGGAAGAAAAAAAAGAGAAAGAAGAAGAAACAGGAACAGAAGAGAAAGAGAAAACAAAAGAAAAAGAAGCGGAAAAGAAAAAAGAAGAGAAATAAACAAAAGGTTTTTGCCATTATGATTTCTAAAATTTACTCAGCCAGTTTAAAGGGACTCAGCGCCCAGATTATTGAGATTGAAATTGCTCTTGCAAAAGGTCTGAGATCTTTTAATATCGTTGGTCTGGCAGACCGAGCAATTGAAGAAGCAAAAGAAAGAATTGGAGCTGCCATAAAAAATATCGGTCTTTCTCCTCCCAGAGAACTTGCCAAAAAGATTGTCGTTAATCTTGCTCCGGCCGACCTGAAAAAAGAAGGAAGTTTGTATGATTTACCTATTGCTTTAAATTACCTCCTCGTAAGCCGCCAAACTAAATTTAATCCACGGGGGAAAATTATTCTCGGAGAATTAGCTTTAGACGGAACACTTAAACCTATCAAGGGAGCTATTTCTTTCGCTCTTTTAGCGCAAGAAAAAGGATTCCCGGAGATAATTTTGCCAAAAGAAAACGAGAAAGAAGCTTCTCTGGTCGGATTTTTAAAAAACAAAGAAAAACTTAAAATTGTCGGGGTTGAAAATCTGAAAGAAGCTTTAAGTTATCTTGAAGGGAAAAAAGAAATTTCAAGCCGAGAATTAAAATTTTCTGACTTTAATAATAGGGACACTTTTGAAATTGAGTTCAGCTGGATAAAAGGCCAGAAACATGCCAAAAGAGCTTTAGAAATTGCAGCAGCAGGCGGGCATAATATTCTTTTCCAGGGACCGCCGGGAGCCGGAAAAACGCTTTTGGCTAAATCGATAATTTCCATTTTGCCAAAATTGAATCTCAAAGAATTATTAGAGCTTGCTATAATCTACAGTGCCTCAGGAATTTCAAAAAAAAATTTTCCTTTTTTGATTCAAAGACCCTTCCGTTCTCCTCACCACACAATTTCCGAAATTGGCCTTATTGGCGGGGGCAATCCTCCGACCCCCGGCGAAATTACTCTCTCCCATCGAGGAGTTTTATTTTTGGACGAATTTCCGGAATTTCGCCGCGATACTCTTGAAAGTTTAAGAGCCCCTCTTGAAGAAGGAGAAATTAATATCAAAAGAGCAAATTACAACTTAACTTTCCCTTCTCGTTTCACTTTAATCGCGGCAGCCAATCCCTGCCCCTGCGGATACTTCAATGACCCGGAAAAAGAATGTACCTGTACACCTTCTCAAATTGTTTCTTACAGAAGAAAATTATCCGGTCCACTAATGGACAGAATTGATATTTTTTGTTGGATACCTTCTTTAAAATATAATGATTTAATCTCTCCCGATAGAGAAAGTCAAAGCATCGAAGTAAAAAAGAGAGTGGAAAAAGCCAGAGAAATTCAAAAAGAGAGATTTAAAGAAGAGATGATTCTAACCAACTCGGAAATGAAAATTCCTCAAATAAAAAAATACTGCCAAATTGACAGTAAATCTCAGAATATCTTGCGAAAATATGTTGATTCAGCCAGACTTTCGGCACGCGGCTATCACCGTGTTTTGAAAGTCGCAAGAACTATCGCCGACTTAGATGAAAAGAAAAATATTTCTTTCGAAAATGTAAGCGAGGCTTTAATCTATCGCTTAAGGGAAAATAATTAATATTTTTTTCTGTCTTAAATCATTTGCTCCCCCATTTCAGCCATGTTCCTACCGGATATTTGCTTAAAAAGTTCTTTGCCCCTCTGACTTCAAAATGGAGATGACATCCAGTAGGACCAAGAGTGTAGCCCGTATTTCCTACATAACCGATGATGCTACCGGCAGCCACCTGCTGACCGGGAACAACTAAGATTGAAGAAAGATGACCATAATAACTGACTACGCCGTTAGGATGTAAAATAGTTATCCTTTTACCTCCTATCCAGATACTTCCTGCTCTTTGAACAACTCCGCTGGCTGCCGCCACTACCGGACTCCCGCATTCATTGGCAATATCAACAGCATTATTAAAAGGCCCGTGAGGTCCCTGGCTTATCTTGCCTTCAGAGGGAAAGATAAAATAGGAATCAGCTAAAGGCATCTCAGAAATAGAGGGAGGAACAAGAGGTATTTCCCCGCCAGGAATAATCAAAAGGTCACCGATAAAAATATCGTCTCTGTCTGCCAAAGAATTGATGGCAACAATTTCATCTACTTTGGCTTTGTAAATTTGAGCAATCTGACTCAAAGTATCTCCTTTCCTAACAATATGCAGAACTCCCGAAACCGGCAAAATAATTAATTTTTGACCGGGTCTTATAACAGAATTTCGAGATAAGTCATTTGCTTGAAGAACCGTTTCTAAAGAAATACCAAATTTCTGGCTAATGCTGTTTAAAGTGTCTCCTTTTTCAACAACATATTCTTGAATATCTCCTCCTCCACTGAAAGCAGCCAAAACTTTTCCGGAAACCAAAAAGGGCGGCCCCGAAGCTTTTATAAAGGCACCCCCAACAACGTTTAAATCAAAGGCTTCAACGATTTTTCCTTCTTTCGGAAAGAGATATTGATTTTTATCAAAAAAATTCCTTTGAAAGGATAAAGGGTTTTCGCTCTCGGAATAAATAAAACCGAGAACAGAGGACAAGGTTAAACAAACAATTCCAACCCAAAAACAAAATTTTCTCCAACGACTCATATATCAGATATATCAACTCACGCAATTTTTCTAAAGTTACTAAAAGTGTAGCCCGAAAACAGAAATAAATCAACCTTATTTATCCACAATTCCCTATTTGCCAAAGTTTTCTATTTATCAACAACCAATAATCTTTATTTATCCACAACCCCTATTTCTTTAACCTTTCCGGATTATCATTTCCCAAAATTGTAAAATGAAAAAAGAAATAAAAAACCTATTAAAAGAAAAAAGGGTTTTGCCCAAAAAGAGATTTGGTCAGAATTTCCTGATTTCAAAAAAAGTTCTGGAAAAAATCTTATCTGCTGCTGATTTAAAAAAAACCGATATTGTTTTGGAGATAGGTCCAGGAATCGGAATTTTAACAAAAGAATTGGCAAAAAGAGTAAGAAAAGTAATTGCCATAGAAAAAGACCAGAAAATGGTTGAAATTTTGGAGGAGGTCTTGAAAATTTTGAAAATCAGAAATGTTGAGATTGTTCAAGGAGATATACTAAAAATTCCGATTTCAAAAAGACGAGGGCTGGCTGCGGCCGAATTTCCGGCTAAAGATTATAAGGTGGTCGCAAACCTGCCTTATTACATCACAGCAATTTGTATCAGAAAGTTTTTAGAATCACCAAACCCGCCAAATTTGATGGTTTTAATGGTTCAAAAAGAAGTAGGTAAAAGAATTTGCGCCCGACCCCCTGAAATGTCGAAAATTGCTGTTTTCTCCCAATTTCGCGGAAAACCAGAAATTGTAAGCTCTGTTTCTAAAAAATCTTTTTGGCCATCTCCTAAAGTTGATTCGGTTATTTTGAAAATAACTCCCCACCAATATGCCATTTTTTCATCTACTCTTCAGAAAAAATTTACAAAAATAGTCAGGGCGGGGTTTTCTCAGCCAAGAAAACAACTAATAAACAACTTTTCCCGGGAATTAAATCTTTCCCGCTCCAACATAGAAAAATGGCTCTTGGAAAACAATATCAAACCATGTCAAAGGGCAGAAAGTTTAAGTTTAGAAGATTGGTTAAAATTAACAAAGACATCAACTCAATATCTTAAATGCCAAGGTGGTTGTTGATAAAATATTTTAAACACTAAAAGCGTAGTGATAAAAGTATTGATGACTATCCATTTTATATTTGTTATAATTTGATATAATAGGACAATCTAATCTAATGACAAAAACGTTTAAAAATTTCTCTTTTTCCAAAATTTTCTCTAAAAAAACATTTTTAGTCTTTTTGATTTTTACTCTTTTTGCTCTTTTTTATCCTTTTTCTTCTATTTATGCTTTTGGATTAGCAGATATCGCTCTTTTCATACCGTCAGCCCTGGTCACATTTCTTTTGGAAATACTTCTCTCGCTGAGTCAATGGATTTTACAGCTTGGAAATTATATGCTCGACTGGACAATCAGGGGTCCTTTTGACATTAACAAACTTTCTTTTACTGACCCGGCTGGAAATCCAATTATAAAAGTTGGCTGGACCCTGCTCAGAGATATAACCAATATGCTTTTTATATTGGGCTTAGCATATATTGGTTTAGCAACTTCTTTAAATTGGGCTGGCTTTAATACTAAAAAAATATTTGGAAGGTTAATACTAATTGCTCTTTTAATTAATT
>CAYQUV010000010.1:10166-23087 GCA_964421005.1 uncultured Candidatus Saccharibacteria bacterium | reverse complement strand
TCAGACCGTCGTGAGACAGGTTGGTCCCTATCTACCGCAGGCGTCGAGTCTTGAGAGGAGTTCGGAGTAGTACGAGAGGACCCTCCGGAGTCAACCTCTGGTCTACCAGTTGTTCAGCCCTGAGCATTGCTGGGTAGCTAAGTTGATTCGGGATAAGCGCTGAAAGCATATAAGCGCGAAGCCCACCTCAAGATTAGGACTCATTGAGACCGGTCGAAGACTACGACCTTGATAGGCTCTAAGTGTAAGTGCAGTAATGCATTAAGCTGAGGAGTACTAATCGGTCGATTATTAATTTTAGTTAAGTCAAAAATTCCTTGGCTGGCAATCAATGACAATCAGTATAAAGCGTCAATTAATATAAAAACCCTTAGTATTTGGTGGCGATACCGAGGTTGTTCCACCCGTTCCCATTCCGAACACGGAAGTGAAATACCTCAGGGCCGATGATAGTGCGTTTTGCGCGAAAGTAGGTCGCCGCCAATTACTAGGGGTTTTTATTTATCTGCTTTTTTGTTTTCCAATCTTTTTTTGCTTAGTTTATCTCTTTAGGGTATAATTTAAAAAAAAAGTAAAAATGAAATTAAAAAATTTGAAAATCATTGTTATTTTTGTCTTGATTTTTTTGATTTTTCTTATTCTAAATAAATTTTTTTACCAGAGAATAAAAAATGCGGTTTTTTTGATTTCTTCTCCGATTCAGAAATTTCTTTGGCAAAAACAGGGTATTTTCTCTCAAGCATTTGAAAGTTTGTTTGAAGCAAAGAGAATGGAAAGAGAAAATGAAGAACTCAAAAAAGAAAATCTTTTTCTCAAAAACCAACTTTTGGAATTGAAAGATTTAGAGGAGGAAAACAAAGAGTTAAGAGAGGCTTTGGAACTGGGTTTGAAAACAGAGTACAGGTTGATCTTTGCTGAAGTTATCTCAAAAAAAGTTGAGGAGGATTCAATTTTAGTGAACAGGGGAGAAAAAGACGGAGTTTCGGAAGGGATGACGGCAATTACCAAAGAAAGAGTTCTTTTGGGAAAAGTTGAAGAAGTTTTTGACGATTTTTCAAAAATTAGATTAATCACCGACAAAGGTTTCACTTTTTCGGTGATTGTTGAGCCGGATATCGGAATAACGAGAGGCGGCTTGTCTGATAATTTGATTGAAGAACTGTCTCAAGGTTTGGCCGAAGATTCAAGCGTAAGTTCGGCTGAAGATTCTGTTTTGGCAGCTTGCGAAGGCAAAGGGAATTTCGGGCTTAAAATTAAATTTTTACCTCAGGATTGTCAGATTAAAGAAGGATATATAGTAAGTACTTCTTTTTTGGGGGGAATATTTCCGGAGAATCTTTTAGTCGGCAGAGTTAAAGAAATTGAAAAAAAAGATATTGAAGTATTTCAGGAAGGAGAAATTTCTCCGTTTTTTAAAGATTTAGAAATTGAAACTCTGTTTTTGGTGACGCCTCGGGAAGAATAAATCTAAAGAGAAAAATAAATCCAAAGAGAAGAATAAATCAAAAGAAGAGAGATTTTTATAATTTCTACCTTATTTTGTTCCTATGAAAAGTTATCAGGCAAAAAGTTATCAGTTATATTTGATTTTTGTTTTCTTTTTTTTATTTCTCTTGTTTTTGGAAGAAAGTTTCCTTGCTAGATTTTCTGTTTTTATTTCTTCTTTTTATTTTTATTTGATTGTTATTTTCTTTTTGTTATTTTTTTCTAATGAAAATTTTGGTTTCAATATTGCTCTTTTAGCCGGGCTAATTTTAGACCTTTTCTCATTTTTTCCCTTAGGCGTGTTTACTTTAAGTATTGGGGGTAGTGCTTATCTTGTAAGAAAAATTTCCCGGATATTTGAAAGGTCAAATGTTTTTGCTTTTTTGATTCTTTTGACCTTTTTTTTGGTTTTTTATAAAATATTCTTTATATTTGGCGATTTTTTGTTTAATTTTCTAAAAACATTATAATGCGATTTTTTAACCGCTTTCAAAAGAAATTAAATTTCAACCCTATTGACATAGAAGAAACTTTTTTAGACGACCTTCTTAAGAAAAAAGAAAGGGATCCTGAATTATTGGAAAGGAAAATTGAGTCGCCTTTAAAACAAACAATATTCTCCCTATTTTTGGTTTTTGGAGTTTTTGTTTTATTCTTCCTTTTGGCTTCAAGTTTTAATTTGCAGGTTTTAAATTATGAAAAGTATAAAAATCTTTCGGAAAAGAATAAATTTCTGGACTTGAAAATCAGAGCCGAAAGGGGAGTAATTTATGACAGAAACATGGTCCAGCTCGTTTCCAATGTGCCTCGCTTTGACCTTTTTCTTGAAATTTCCAAGTTTCCTCAAGAAGAAAAAAGAAAAGATGAGATTTTAAGGGAGATTTCAGAAATCATCGATGTTCCTTTTGATGATTTGGAAAGAAAAATTAATGAAAGTTCCGGAGATTTAGTTCTTTTGAAAGAAAATCTTGAGCGAGAAGATTTAATTCTGATTGAAACAAAAATCAACAGTTTTACCGGCATTAAAATTAAGAAACAAATCAGAAGAGATTATATTGAAGAAGAAAGTTTAAGCCACATCCTCGGTTATCTTGGCATAATATCGCCCGAAGAGTTTAAAAGTTTTGGTGAAAATTACGAGATAGAAGATTATGTTGGCAAAGAAGGATTGGAGAAGCAATACGAAAGAGTTTTAGCCGAAAGAAAGGGAACATTGGAAATAGAACGAGATGCCCGAGGGAACGTGATTTCTCAAAAAATTAAAGAAAATCCTTGCTCAGGCAGAAGTATTGTTCTAACCCTGGACTTTGATTTGCAGAAAAAACTCTCTCAAACTATGAGAGATATTCTTAAAGGAGGAGAGGGCAAGGGAGCGGCTTCTGTGGCTTTAGACCCAAGAACGGGAGAGGTTTTAGCCTCTGTATCTCTGCCTGGTTTTAATAATAATCTTTTTGCCAGAGGGATTACTCAGGAAGAACTCAAAGAACTTAACGAAGACAAAAGGAAGCCTCAATTAAACCGGGTAATCGGGGGAGTTTATCCGGTCGGTTCAACCATTAAACCCTTGGTTGGAATTGCTGCTCTTGAAGAGAGAATAATTAATGAGGAGACAACATTCTTTTGCCCTTTGGAGCTTTGTCTGAAACATAAATATTCAGGCGAACTTAAGTGCTATTCCGATTGGACATTTCACGGTTTAACCTCAATAAAAAAAGCAATAGCTGAGTCGGTAAATCCTTTCTTTTATATAATTGGAGGAGGATACGAAAGTTATGAAGGAGCAGACCCGAGATTGCCGGAATCTTTTGAAGGACTGGGCTCAAAGAAAATTGCCGACTGGCTTCGTAAATTTGGCTGGGGCCAAAAAACCGGTATAGATTTGCCGGGTGAAGTTCAGGGGAGAGTTCCTGATGCTCAATGGAAAGAAAAATACTTTTCTTCTTTTCCCCGGGAAAAACAAATCTGGTATCTTGGGGATACCTACAATTTATCCATTGGTCAGGGCTATATACTTACCTCTCCTTTACAGGTAGCAGTTGCCTTCCAGGCATTAGCCAACGGTGGCAAGATTTTCAAACCGAGGATAGTCAAAGAAATTTTGCCCCGGGACGAAGAATGTCTTCTTTCTCAAAATTCGGAAGAAGAGAGATTAAATGGAAAAATAGAAGAACAGGGAATTAAAGATGGAAAGTCAGAGAATAGAGAAGGGGAATTGGAAAATGAGTTGATTGAAACTGACAGAGAAAATGCCGGAGAAGAATTCATAGCAGAAATTTTAAACGAAAATTTCGTTAGTCCGGAATCAATAGAAATAATAAGAGAGGGAATGAGACAGGCAGTTGTATCTCCATCTGGTTCGGCGGTGATGTTAAGTACTTTGCCTGTTGAGGTTGCCGCCAAAACCGGTACTGCTCAAGTTTTTCCAAATAAAGAAATATATCATAACTGGATAACAGTTTTTGCTCCTTATGAAAATCCCGAGATTCTACTGGTGATAATGTTTGAAAATGTGGAAGGGACCAGAATTGTTGCCCAGAAAGCAGCAAAAGAAGTTCTGGAATGGTATTTTAGCGGCAGAGAAAACCAGAACTGAAAATTTTAAAATATGGTTTCAAAACATATATTTTCGGAATCTACTTTTTTAAAAAACTCTCAAAGAAACTCTATCTGAATAAATTACTTTTCTGTGGATAAAATTTTTCTTGACAACATTGTTTTTAAATGATAAGTTGCCAATATAAAGACAACTTTTTCTATATATTTAGTAGAGAAGAAAAAAAGATAGATAGACGGATAAAATAAAATAGGCGCGTAAGGGTAAGATAGGTAGATAAAATACAAAATAGATAGATAAAACATAAAAGCAACAATCAAATGAAACTGACAACTAAAAGTGAATATTCTCTCTTGGCTCTTATTGATTTATCTGAGAATTACAATAAAGGATTTATTAAAATAAAAGATATTTCAGAAAGAAAAAAAATACCCAGAAAATATTTGGAACAAATATTAATAATATTAAACAGAGCAAGATACTTAAAAAGTGAAAGAGGAGTAAAGGGAGGATATATGCTGGCGAAGCCACCGGAAAAAATATCTATTGCTGAAATAATCAGGTTGATGGACGGGGCTATAGCTCCAGTTGAATCGGTAAGCAAATATTTTTATTCTCATACTCCCATTGAAAAGAATAGGCAATTATTAAACTTGTTTAAAGAAATAAGAGATTACATTGCTACTAAATTGGAGAAAACAACTTTTGGAGATTTGGTAAGAAAAACGGACAGAAAAAAATGAAGTTATTCTTTTAAACAGCCCTTTTTATTAAGGAGGTGACGAAATGGATGGAGATTTAATTATTTTTGCCGCAGTCGGATTTTTTGCTCAGATAATTGACGGAGCTCTTGGTATGGCTTACGGGGTTAGTGCTACCACTTTTTTGCTGAGTATTGGGATTCCTCCGGCTGCAGCAAGCGCCGGCGTTCATACAGCAGAAATATTCACCAGCGGCGTATCGGGGCTTTCCCATTTGAAGTTTGGGAATGTTGATAAAAGTTTATTCAAAAGGCTTTTAATCCCCGGAATAATTGGTGGAGTTTTAGGAGCTTATATTCTTACTTCTGTTTCCGTTAAGATAATAAAACCCTTGGTGGCTGTATATCTGCTTCTTATGGGTTTGTTTATTATCCGAAGGGCGGTGAGAAAAATTGGAGAAGAGAAAGCCGTTAAGAATGTTTTTTCTTTGGGAATAGCCGGCGGGTTTTTCGACGCCATAGGCGGCGGTGGCTGGGGGCCCATAGTAACTTCAACCCTTGTTGCCAGAGGAACCAATCCGAGATTTTCCATTGGTTCGGTCAATCTTGCAGAATTTTTTGTCACTATAGCCGAGGTGGCGACCTTTTTTACATTAGTGGGGATTGTTCAGTACTGGCAGGTAATTCTTGGATTAATCATTGGAGGAGTTATAGCAGCTCCTTTAGCGGCTTATGTCTGCAAGAAACTGCCTTCCCGTTTATTGATGGTAATAGTCGGTGTTTTGATTGTGTTATTAAGCATAAGGACTATTTTGAGTTTATAATATATCGGCTTCTATAATCAGTTTTGTCTTTATAATTAGCTCTTTAACAACTTGTTTTTGTAATATAACGGAATATAACAAAAGGAGATAATCAAATTTTAGAGTATCTCCTTTTTTTATTTGTTTTATTTATTTTTTATTGATATTATATTTGTTTTTTTGATTTCAGTTTCTTTCTTTTTTTGGAAAGTTGAAAAAATTTTTTTAAGGGTTAAAATAGTATATATGGCTGGTTTAGAAGAAATAAGAGAAAATCGGCTCAAAAAATTAAAAAGAGTTTTCTCTCTTGGCTTTAATCCTTATCCTTCGAAAACAAAGAGAACTCACCAGATTTCTGATGTTCTGAAGGATTTTTCTAAATTAAAAAAACAGAAGAAATTAGTGGTTTTAGCCGGGAGGATTTTCAGTTTGAGATTACATGGAAAAGTTATCTTTTCAGATTTGAAAGATGGAACGGGGAAGATCCAAATTCTTTTTAGAAAAGACAAAATAGGCGAAAAAGGATTTAAATTCTTCCAGGATTTTTTTGATATAGGCGATTTTATTGAAACAAAAGGCGTTTTAATTGAAACAAAAACAGGGGAAAAAACCCTTGAAGTGTCTGATTTCAAGATGTTAGTCAAAGCTCTCCGACCCCTGCCCGAAAAGTGGCACGGTTTGAAAGATATAGAAGAAAGATTCAGAAAGCGGTATTTGGATTTGATTTTTAATCCTGATGTCAAAGAGAAATTTATTCTCCGCTCGAAGATTATAAAAAATTTGCGCCGATTTCTTGAAAAAGAAGGTTTTCTGGAGGTTGAAACTCCTATATTGCAGCCGATTTACGGAGGAGCTCGGGCAAGACCTTTTAAAACCCATTTAAATGCTCTGGATATGACTCTTTATTTAAGGATTTCTCCCGAACTTTATCTGAAGCGGCTTTTAATCGGCGGTTTTGAAAAGGTTTATGAAATTGGAAAATGTTTTCGGAACGAAGGAATAGACCGCTCTCATAATCCGGGTTTTACCATGCTTGAATTTTACTGGGCATATGCCGACTACAAAGATATGGCAGAATTTGTTGAGAAAATGTTCACTTATCTGCTCAAGGAAATTTTTGGCAAACCTGAAATAAAATATAAAGGTAAAAAAATTGACTTTAGAGTGCCCTGGAAAAGGATTGAATTCAACCAGCTTTTTAAAAAATACACAAAAATTGACTACCAGACAGTAAATCAAGCGGGTTTGGTTAAGAAAGCAAAGCAGCTTGGGATAGAAGTTGAAAAGGAAAGGCCAAAAGCCGAGATTGCCGATGAAATTTACAAAAAATATTGTCGTCCGAATATATGGGCTCCCACTTTTATTTTACATCACCCTTTAGGGTTTCAGCCCTTAGCCAAGGCATTTGAAAAAAATCCCTCAAAACTAGCAAACTTTCAGTTAGTTGTCGGAGGAGTTGAACTAAGCAATGCTTTTTCTGAACTTAACGACCCCCTTGAACAAAGAAAAAGATTCAAAGAAGGAGAAAAATTGCATAAAAAGGGATTGCCTGAAGCCCAGAGAATGGACGAGGATTTTCTGGAAGCTTTAGAATATGGGATGCCGCCGGCTGCCGGCTTTGGCATGGGAATAGATAGGCTAGTTGCTCTGCTGACTGATTCCCATGCTTTAAGAGAAGTAATTTTGTTCCCGACAATGAAACCAAAAGAAAAATAATATTTTAAGAAAAATCAATTATGCTTGACATAAATTTCATTCGTCAAAACCCAGATAAAGTAAAAGAGGGTTGCCGGAAAAAAAACATTGATGTTGATATTTCAAAGCTTTTGGAATTGGACAGAGAAAAAAGAGAGACACTAAAGGCTGTTGAAGAGCTTCGTCATCGGAGAAATATAATATCCGGGGAAAAAGAACCTGACAAAGAGAAAATACGAAAGGGCAGGGAATTGAAAGAAAAGATAAAAAATCTCAATGAGGATTTAGAAAAAGTTGACAAAGAACTTGCGGAATTAATTTACCAGATTCCCAATCTTCCCCTGGATGATGTCCCGGTGGGAAAAGATGAAAGAGATAATGTGGTACTGAGAGAAGTGGGGGTTATCCCGAAGTTTGATTTTAAACCAAAAGACCATTTGGAAATCGGAGAAAATTTAGACCTCATAGATGTTAAAAGGGCAGCCAAAGTTGCGGGCCCGAGATTCGGCTATTTAAAAAGAGAAGCAGTTTTGCTTGAGTTCGGTTTAATAAATTTTGCCTTTGATATTTTACTCAAAAAAGGATTTACCCCTGTTCTTCCTCCGGTGATGATAAAACCGGAGATGATGTGGGGAATGGGCTATTTTATAAAAGCGCCTGAAGAAGGATTTTTTATTGAAAGAGACAAATTATATCTGATAGGAACAGCCGAGCACTCATTGGGTCCTATGCATGCAAATGAGGTATTGAATGAGGGAGAATTACCAAGAAGATATTTCGGTTTTTCCTCCTGTTTTCGTCGAGAAGCCGGAGCTTATGGCAAAGATACCAGAGGGATTTTTAGAGTTCACCAATTTGATAAAGTTGAGATGTTCAGCTTCTGTAAACCGGAAGATTCCCGGAAAGAACACCGTCTTTTTCTGGAAATAGAAGAAGAATTAATGAAAGCCATTGGACTACCTTACAGAGTTGTCCGAATATGTACCGGCGATATGGCTTTTCCGACTGCCAGCCAGTACGATATTGAAACCTGGTTTCCGGGGCAGAAAAAATATCGTGAAACCCATTCAACCTCAAACTGTACTGATTATCAGGCAAGGAGATTAAATGTTCGTTACCGGGATAAAAATTCCCGCAAGTTAAACTTTGTCCATACGGTGAACGGCACTGTTTTCTCTCAGCGACCCTTAATTGCTATTCTGGAGAATTATCAAAGAAAAGATGGAAAAATAGACGTTCCTAAGGTTTTACAAAAATACTTAGGATTTAAAACAATCCCAAGAAAATGAGAAAATCAGAAAATAGTCAAACTGCCGGGCATTTGATTATTTTACACGGCTGGCAAAGCTCAAAAGAAAAATGGCAGAAAGTTAAAGAAGAACTTGAAAAAGAAGGAATAGAAGTCATTATTCCTGACCTCCCAGGATTTAAACCGGAAACAACTCTGAAGAAACCGTGGAATCTTGATGATTATCTTAACTGGTTTATAAATTTTATTGAACAAAAAAAGAAAAATTTTCCTTTATCCAAAGAAAGATTTTTTTTATTAGGTCACTCTTTTGGAGGAAGAATAGCAATAAAGTTTGCGAGTATTTATTCAAAAGAGATTAGGGGTCTGATTCTTGTTTCCGCCGCTGGCATTAAAAAAAAGCCCACATTATTCAGAAAAATCTTGATTAGGGTAGCAGAAACGGTTAAAAAATTAAAGATCGAAGAGCAACCTCAGTTAAGGGGATTGTGGCAATTTTTTAAAAAATGTTTTTACCGATATATATTGAGAAAAACCGATTATCTTGAAGCTCAAGGTGCTTTGAAAGAAACAATAAAAAATGTTTTAGCCGAAGACTTAACTCCTCTTTTGGACAAAATTTCTGTTTCTACTTTGATTATCTGGGGTGAAAAAGACAGAATAACACCCCTTGCTGATGCCTGGCTGATGGCTGAGAAGATTAAAAATTCCAGACTGGAAATTTTAAAAAATATCAGCCATACCCCTCATTTAGAAGACCCCGAATTTTTGGCTCAAACAATTAAAAAGTTCGTCATCTCGGAATTAAGCGGTATATCTCGGGATTAAATGAAAATATTAGTAACAATTCTTTGGTGTTTTGTTTTTATCAGAGCGCTCTTTTTCTGGCTCTGGCTTTGGCAGTTAAAAGAATACCACTGGGGAAGATTCCGAGCACATTTTGAAGCTCAAAAAGTAAGAAAACTGATTTCAACTTTTTATAGAGTAAGATTTCCCCGGCTAACGAAAAAAACCGTTATTATCTCGTTTTTCGGAATACTTTTAACAGGATTAATTATTTTTGAACTTTTTGAACTACCGTTAAAATTGTTCTATATTTCTCTTTTGGTTTTATTTGTTTTATCTCCCCTGATTTTCTCTTCACTGATTATAATTTTTCAGATTCCAACGATTTTTCTGAGAAATAGAATTTTAAAAAAAGCCAAGGAAAAAAGGGAAAAGTTTAAGTCTCTTTCTGTTATTGCCGTCACCGGGAGTTACGGCAAAACGTCAACCAAAGAATTCTTGGCAGAAATTTTATCGGACAAATTTAAAGTTTTAAAAACAGAAAGACACGTTAATGCTGAGATTGGCATTGCTCAAACTATCTTAGAAAAATTAAACGAAGAACATCAGATTTTTATCGCTGAAGTTGGAGCTTATGAGGTGGGGAAAATTAAAGAAGTTTGTGAATTTCTCCAACCAGAAATAGGCATTTTGACCGGCATTTCAGAACAGCATCTTTCAACTTTTGGTTCGCAGCAAAACATAATTCGGGCAAAATACGAACTAATTGAGAGTTTGCCCGATGATGGTCTGGCTGTGTTTAACGGAAATAACAAATACTGCCGTGAGCTTTACCAGAAGACAAAAATTCCGAAAAAAATTTCAGTTGTCCGGCCGGATACGATTCAGCCGGCTGCTTTTCAACAGACTGCTTTTCAGCAGGGCGGTTTTCAGTCAGCCGATGAATTAATCAAACCTGATATTTGGGCTGAAAACGTTAAAGAGGAAAAAGAAGAAATCTCTTTTAAGGTTTTTTCAAAAAAAGAAAGTGTTTCCGCAGATTTCAGGGTGAAAATCATAGGAATTCACAATGTTGAAAATATTTTAATGGCGGCAATTGTAGCCGAAGAGTTTGGAATGAGTTTAGTTGACGTTTCAAGAGCTTGCGACAAGTTGACTTCTTTGGCGGGTGCTCTCCGGCTTTTGGAGGGAAATAACAGGTGGAATATTCTGGATGCCACTTATTCTGCCAATCCCCAAGGCATTATTTCCCATTTAGATTATCTTAAAATATGGTCGAGAGAAAAAGGTATTCCTAAGAAAGTTATTGTTATGCCTTGTCTAATTGAACTCGGCTTTACCTCAAAAGAAATCCATAAGAAAATAGGAGAGAAAATCGGGAAGGTTTGCGACCTGGCCATAATCACAACGAAAGATAGATTGAAAGAATTAAGAAAAGGAGCTGAAAAATCAGGAATGAATAAAGAAAATATTGTTTTTCTTTCAAAAGAAGAAAAAATTTTTGAGAAATTGAAAAACTTCTGCCCGCCGGAATCTGTAATTTTACTGGAAAGCCGGGTCCCGCGGGATTTGATTAAAATGTTAATAAAGTAAAAATGGAAATCAAAGAAATTAAGGAAAAAGAAAAATGGGAGAATTTTCTTCTAAAAATAGAGGAAAAAACCTTTTTACAAAGTTTTAACTGGGGAGAATTTCAGAAAATGCTGGGAAATAAAATTTGGAGATTGGCGATATTTGAAAAATCGGAACTAGTAGCACTGGCTCAAGTTGTTAAAATTAAAGCCCGGAGAGGGAAGTTTTTGTTTGTTCCTCACGGTCCTTTGGTTTTGTCATTAAAAAATGAAGATAAATCAAAGTTTAAAAAGAAAGAAATTTTAGAAAGTTTGTTAAAAGAATTAAAGGCAATTGCCGGGAGAGAGAAAGTAAGTTTTATAAGAATTGCTCCAATCTGGCAAAGAAGCGATGAATTGAAGAAAATCTTCAAAGATTTAGGTTTAATAGAGGCTCCTTTGCATATTCATCCAGAAGTAACGTGGCAGTTGGATATTTCCAAAGAGGAAGAAACTCTTTTGGCAGAGATGCGTAAGACCACTCGCTATCTGATAAAACAAGGATTGAGAAATACGGAGTTAAAAATAGAAAAATCTAAAGAAGCAAAAAATATTGAGATTTTCAATGCCCTTTATCAAGAAACGGTAAACAGGCACAATTTTACCCCCTTTTCTCTTGATTATTTAAAAAAAGAATTTTCAGCTTTTTCCGCCGATAACCAGATCTTGATTTTTTTAGCCAAATATCGGGGAGAATATCTGGCTTCAGCTTTTATTATTTTTTGGCAAGGGATTGCTTTTTATCATCAGGGTGCGTCAGTTCAAAAATATCCTAAAGTTCCTGCCTCCTATCTTTTACAGTGGGAAGCAATAAAAGAGGCTAAAAAGAGAGATTGTAAAATTTATAACTTCTGGGGAATAGCCCCTGAAAAAGCCGGCAAAAAACATCCCTGGTGGGGGTTAACTTTGTTCAAAAAAGGGTTCGGCGGCGAGAAAAAAGAGTATTTAAAGACTCAGGATTTGCCCTTATCAATTTCTTATTGGTTGACATTCTTTTTTGAAAAATTGAGAAAAATAAAAAGAAATCTTTAAGATGAGAAAATATACAATTAGAAAGTATCAACCAAAAAGAAGATATAGAAAGAGAAGAAAATCAGTTTTGAAAAGCAGAATTTTCTGGGATTCTCTTTTAGGTTTACTTTTATTTTCTTTAATTTTTTATTTTCTGTTTTTTACCGAAGTTTTCAAAATAAAAAAAATTAAAATTCTCTGCCAAGAAATTGCTCTGAAAAAAGACATCGGCAGTTTTTTGATGGCTGAGCAGGATCATAATTTCTTTTTGGTGAACTCGGAGAAAATAGAAAATGAAATTTTGGAAAAATATCCGGAAATAGGGTGGATAAAACTTAGAAAAATTTTTCCAGACGGTTTAACTTTAGAAGTTAAGCAGAAAGCCGCCGTAGCCCTCTTTTGTTACTCGGATACGTCTCTTGAAGATTGTTTTCTGATAGATGGGAAAGGAATAATTTTTGAAAAGAGTTCCCTGATTGACGACTCCCGGGACAGCAGCTCGCGGGACAGCAATTCTCAAGTTACCGGTTTTCAAGGTATAAGCTTCCTAAATCCGGAGGTAATCTTAATTAAAATTTTTTCAAACAATGAGATAGATGTAACAAGCGATAATACCGGAAATCTTGGCAAACAGGTAATTGACCGGGAGGAGATGAATCAGATTTTGAAAATTAACAATGAGTTGAGAAAAAATTTAAATATAGAAACAGAAAAATTTCTCTTAAAAGAAAACAAAAGATTAAACGTCGTGACCGGAGAGGGTTGGGAAATTTACTTTGATTTAAGAGAAGATATAGATTTTGCCTTGACCAAACTTCGTTTGCTCCTGGAAAAAGAAATTCCTCCCGGAGATAGGGAGGGTCTTGAATATATTGATTTAAGATTTTCAAAAGTTTATTACAAATAGCTTAGACAATGGCTTTCAAGAACTGAGCGAGGAAAATATTCAGGGTTCTGTAAGAGCCGCAACGAAGCAGGTTCTTAGACAATGGCTTGCCCGAAGGGCAAACATTCAAGGTTCTGCAAGC
>CAYQUV010000010.1:0-10066 GCA_964421005.1 uncultured Candidatus Saccharibacteria bacterium | reverse complement strand
GCAGGTTCTTAGACAATGGCTTGCCCGAAGGGCAAACATTCAAGGTTCTGCAAGCATTGCTGCCAGATTCTTAAACCCATTTTTTGAACTTGAAGAAAGAGAGCATTCCTATTGTTGCTAATATCATTATCCCGATAATTATCCAGAAGTCATTCTGGCTGCCGACAAAAGGAAGATAATTTGTGTTCATACCAAAAACGGCTGCCAGCAGGGTTAAAGGAAAGACAATTACTGAAAAAATAGTTAAAATCTTTATAATTTCATTTGTTCTGTTTGTTAAAAAGGACTGATTGGTTGAATTCAGAGCCTCCAGAGTTTTCCGGTTAGTGGTTAAAATACTGTTTATTTGTTCATAAATATTTAATAGATTACGGAAATACGGGGTAAGTTTTTTTGGAAAAAAATCATTTGATTCTTTTACTAAGTTTCTTAAAACCAGTTTTTGGGACTCAATAATTCTTTGGAAACCGATAATATCTCTTTCAACCAGAGAAATCTTAGTGGTTGTTTTTTTATATTCTTTTCTATAAATTGCTTTCTCAACATCATCAATATCTTGCTTTATATGTCCCAATTTCGGGAAACAGGCCGAAAGAATTTCCCGGATAATTCGGTATAAAAGACCGCCTGTTCCCTCTTTGGCATATTCTTTCTTGATGTCTTCGTAAAGATTGAATTTATCAAAAATTGCTTTTAGGGGAACAATATCTTTGTAATGAGAAGTGATTATGTAATTTTTGGATACAATAATATCCAACTCAAAAGGAATCATCTGGAAGGTTTTTCTGTTGAAAAAAGGATAAAAAAGAACGATATAGAGATAATCGCCAAAGTTTTCAATTTTTGGATAATCCAAAGGAGGAAGAAGGTCTTTCAGGACCAGAGGATGGAGATTAAACTTTTTCTTCAACCATTCAATATCTTCTTCAGTCGGATTTTTTATTTCTACCCAGGTCAAGTTTTTTGTTTTTATGGTTTGCATATGTTATAGTCTATATATATTATTATATTATATTATATTATATATTTTATTTTTATATTATGGTATTTTATCATAATTCTTTAAAGGGGAAAAGCGGGCGCATTTTTGAAAACTAATTTTAGCAGTCGGGGGTCTTGACTGCTAATTTAAATTGGTTAAAATAATAATAATATCGTAAATAAAAGAAATGAAAAACATTACTGAGAGACAAAAAAATATACTGGAGAAAGTTGTCCAGGAGTATATAAAAACTGCTTCACCCGTGAGTTCTAATTTTTTGAAAGAAAAATGCCGTCTTCCTGTTTCTTCGGCTACAGTCAGAATGGATTTTGCCGAATTAACCAAAGCAGGTTTTTTGAGAAAAAATTATATCTCCGGGGGTAGGGTGCCCACCGATAAAGGCTACAGATTTTTTGTGGATAGATTGTTTGAAAAAGAAGTCTTTGAAAAAGAAGAGCAAAAAATCATTGAAGAATTTCAGTTGATTTTTAAACAAGTGAGAGACCTTTTGCTGTTTTCCCGCCAAATTACAAAAAATATAGCTACTTTTTCTTCTAATTTAGGAATCAGCTATATCAAAGATTTTAATATCTTTTGGAAAGAAGGGTGGGAAGGAATTTTTCAGACACCGGAATTTCGCGATATTCAGTATCTAAAAAAATTTACCCGGTTGGTTGATGATTTTGAAACAAACATTGAAAAATTTGATACTAGAATTAATGGTGGAAAGGAAAGAGTTAAGATATACATCGGAAAAGAGTCTCCTTTCAAAAGAAAAGAATTTAGTATAATCGCCGGCAAAAGTTCAAATTCAAAAAACAAAGTTACATTTGCTATTTTAGGTCCTAAAAGAATGAATTTCAGGAGAAATATCAGTTTAATTGAGGGCGTAATTAAAACAGTAGAAAAATTAAGTTAAAATGGTAAAAGATAAAAAAGAAGAAAAATCTCTTCCCGTTGAAGATTCGGGAGGGAAAAAAAGTTCAAAATTGGAAGAAATTGAACAGAAACTCAAAGAATGTCAGAAGTTGAGAGATGAGTATTTGGCTGGTTGGCAAAGGGCTCGGGCTGATTTTCTGAATTACAAAAAAGAAGAAGCCGAAAGATTGGAAAAGGTCAAGGAGTTTGCTGAAGATAATCTTATTTTAAAAATTTTGAAAGTTGTTGACAATTTAGAGCGGGCTAAAAAAGAAATCCCGGAGGATGTTAAAAATTCCGGCTGGATTAAGGGATTTTTTCAAATAGAAAATCAATTAAAAAGTTTTTTAAAGAATGAAGGAGTTGAAGAAATAAATCCAGAAGGAGAAAGATTTGACCCGAATTTCCACGAGGCAGTTGAAGAAGTAAGAGAAAAAACAGAAAAGGAAGATGCAGGAACAGAAAGAACAGATACCGAACCAAAAAGAGAAGACAACAAGGCAGAAAGAAGCATCAGCGAAACAGGAAAAGTTGTTGAGGTTTTGGAAAAAGGATACAAAAGAGGAGAGAAACTTTTAAGAGAAGCCAAAGTGAAAGTCAGCAAATAGGAACCTGCTTTAAATAGGGACCTGCTTTGCCGATCTTTGGCGAAACGTTGAATGTTTACCTTCGGCAAGCCATTCTAAGAATCTGCCAGCAAATGCTTGCAGAATATTAAATGTTTGTTTTCATAAATCATTGTCTAAGACAAAAATCTAAAACAAAAAGGTTGTTAATTTAATTAAAAATTATGGAAGAAAAAGAAATCAAAATAAGAGCTAAAGACGATGAATTAAAAGGAGTTTATTCTAACTCTATGAGAGTATTCCATACTAAAGAAGAGTTCGTTTTGGACTTTTTTATGCTTAGCGGCTCGGAAGGAGTTTTGGCTTCAAGAGTGATTATGAGTCCCGGGCATCTGAAAAGGACGATTAACGCACTCCAGGATAATATTAAAAAGTACGAAGAGAAATTTGGTAAAGTTGAAAGTGCTCAATCTTCTGAATCAGAAATAGGATTCAAAGTTTAAAATTAAGATTGATTTTAAAATTAAAGGTCGAGCTTACTTATGTTTAAATATTAATTTGCAATTCTTATGCCTTTAATTCCTTATCATCCCTTTCGTGAATTTGAAAAATGGTTTGAAGAAGAATGGCCGGAAAGCTGGAAGGAAAAAGAGTTGTGGGAAGCCCCGAAAACTCCTTTGATGAGAACTCCGCGCGTTGATGTTTATGAAGCAAACGGCGATGTGGTAGCTGAGTTTGAGTTGCCGGGCGTTGATCCAAAAAATATTGATATTGAAGTGAAAAATGACATGGTCAAGGTTGAAGCAAAGGCAGAAGAGAAGAAAGAAGAAAAGAAAAAAGGATATTACCGAAAAGAATTAAGTAGAGGTTATTACCGGAGAGTAATTCCTTTGCCTGTTAATATTGCAGAAGACAAAGCCAAAGCATTTTATGAAAACGGGGTTTTGAAAATTACTCTTCCCAAAGTCAAGATCGAAAAGGAAAAAGAGAAAGCAAAGAAAGTGGAAGTTAAAGTAAAAAAAGCTTAATTTTTCTTAAACATTTTTGGGTTTTGACACTGCTCATCCTACCCGCCTTTACCTGATTGACTTGACGGTGTGCTAGTTTGAATAGTTTTCAAAGAATATATTTTCTTAAATAGAAAGTGAAATAAAGGGCGGGGTGGGCAGAATCAAAATTCAAAATTTTTCTTATAGAATGTAACGTATTTTGTAACCCGAGATAATTTTTAAAAATTTATCAAAAATTTCTCGTGTTGCGCGTTATATTCTATAAGTTATAAAAATATGTCAAAAATTTTAGGAATAGACCTTGGAACAACTTTTTCGGCTATGGCTGTTATTGAAAATGGTGAACCCCGAATTATTGAAAACAAAGAGGGAGGAAGAACAACTCCTTCGGTTGTGGCTGTAACAAAAAATAATGAAAGATTGGTTGGAGTGGTAGCCAGAAGACAGGCAATCACCAATTCAAAAAATACTATTTTTTCAATTAAAAGACTGATAGGAAGAAAATTCTCTGATAAGGAAGTCCAGAGAGACAAAAAACTTTTGCCCTACGAAATTCGGGAAAGGAAAGATGGGGGAGTTGAAGTAAAAATGGGGGATAAATGGTATACTCCTCCCGAGATTTCGGCTATGATTTTACAGAAATTAAAAGAAGATGCCGAGGAAAGGTTGGGAGAAAAAATAACCGATGCTATTATCACATGCCCTGCTTATTTTGACGACTCCCAAAGAAAAGCGACAAAGGTTGCCGGAGAAATTGCCGGGCTTAATGTCAAAAGAGTAATTAACGAGCCAACTGCTGCAGCTTTAGCCTACGGCTTGACTAAAAAGAAAAACCAGCAAATTGTTGTTTATGATTTCGGCGGAGGGACATTTGATGTTTCAATTCTGGATGTTTCCGAAGATACCGTTGAAGTTAAAGCAACCGGCGGAGACACTCATCTCGGTGGAGACGATTTTGACCAGAAAATTATAAACTGGGTTGTTGAAAGTTACAAAAAAGACGAGGGTATTGATTTGTCTAAAGATACTTTAGCTCTTCAAAGAATAAAAGAAGCGGCTGAAAAAGCAAAAATTGAGTTATCAAGCACTCAGGAAACGGAGATTAATCTGCCCTTTATTACATCCGACAGTTCCGGTCCCAAACATCTTCTTTATAAACTTTCCAGGGCTGCTTTTGAAAATATGGTTGACGAATTTATTCAACATTCAATTGATTTAGTTAAAAAGACCCTGGAGGAGGCGAATTTGAAACCGGAAGAAATAGAGGCAATAATTTTAGTCGGCGGCCAGACCAGAATGCCGAAGATTCAGCAGGAAATAGAAAGAATCTTTGGCAAAACCCCCTCCAAGGAAATTAATCCCGACGAGGTAGTTGCTATCGGAGCAGCTGTTCAGGGAGGAATTCTTCAGGGAGAAGTTCGTGACGTTTTGCTTCTTGATGTTACTCCTCTCTCTTTGGGCATTGAAACTTTAGGAGGAGTTAATACTGTTTTGATTCCAAAAAACACAACTATTCCCACTTCAAAAAGTCAAATTTTCTCAACCGCTGCTGATAATCAGACCTCGGTTGAAATCAATGTTTTACAGGGGGAAAGGCCAATGGCTCAAGACAATAAATCTCTGGGAAGGTTTATTTTAGACGGGATACCTCCTTCACCGAGAGGAGTTCCTCAGATTGAAGTTAGTTTTGATATTGATGCCAATGGAATTTTGAATGTTTCTGCCGAAGATAAAGCAACTGGTAAAAAACAGTCAATCCGTATTGAAGGTTCAACAGGTTTATCAAAGGAAGATATTGAGAAGATGAAAAAAGAAGCAGAAATCCATCGGGCTCAAGATGAAGAAAAGAAAAAATTGATTGAGGCTAAAAATATGGCTGATAGTTTGATTTATACAACTGAAAAAACTTTGAAAGATTTCGGAGACAAAATTTCTCCTGAAGCTAAAAAAGAAATTGAAGAAAAAATAACTGATTTAAAGAAAGCAAAAGATAGTGATAACATTGCGGATATAAAAGAAAAAACAGATGCTTTATCCGGGGCAATTCAGAAAATTGGCGCTGAAGTTTACAAAAAAAGCCAAGAAGGAACGGGACAAGATAAAGAAAAGGGGACTGAAGATAAAGGTGGGAGTGAAAGTGAAAATGAGGATAAAGGGTCGGAAGAAGGTGAATACAAAGAAAAATAATTATTTAGCTTTATATGAAAGATTATTATCAAATTTTGGGCGTTGACCGCAATGCCTCAACCGAAGAGATTAAAAAGGCATATCGGAAATTGGCTCATAAATATCATCCTGATAAGGGAGGTGATGAAAAGAAATTCAAAGAGATAGCGGAAGCATATCAGGTTTTGAGCAACAAGGAAAAAAGAGCCCAATACGACAAGTTTGGTAGAGTTTTTGAAGGAGGTCAGGGTTTCGGCGGTTTCAATCAAGGTTTCGGTGGGTTCGGTAAGGACTTCGGTGGTTTTGATTTCGGAAATTTCGGCCGGGGAGGAAAAGAAGGTTTTGGCTTTGGTTTAGGCATAGAAGATCTGATTGACGAATTTTTTGGCTTAGGCAGGAAAAGCAGAAAAAGAGATGTCAATCAAGGTGAAGATATTGAACTTCAAATAGAGATTGATTTGAAAGATACATTACAAAATTTGAAGAAAAAAGTTACTATTTCGAAGAAAGTAGTTTGTCCTAGGTGCCACGGATCGGGCGGAGAGCCGGGCACTCGGGTTAAGGAATGTTTTGCCTGTAGAGGAAAAGGAGAGGTTCAACAGATTAGAAAAACCTTTCTGGGAACGGTTACGCGGTATGTTATTTGTCCCGAATGTAAGGGAGAGGGGAAAATTCCCGAGAAACTCTGTAATGTTTGTCAAGGAGAAGGAAGAATTGACGGTAAGGAACAAATAGAAATTAATATTCCTCCTGGAATGGATTCCGGCCAAACAATAAAAATTTCTGGCAGAGGAGAGGCAGGCAGAAGAGGCAAAAAAGCGGGCGATTTGTATGTTAGGGTTTTTGTCCGTCCCCATTCTTTATTCAAGAGAAAGGGAGACGATTTATACATTTCTTTGCCGATTTCCTTGTCTCAAGCCAGTCTGGGAGATGAGATTGAAGTTCCTACCCTTGAAGGGAAAAGGCTTTTAATGAAAGTTCCTGCCGGGACCGAATCAGGACGAACTTTTAGGATTTCTGGTAAAGGAATTCCTCATTTTTCCGGTTGGGGAAAAGGAGACTTGTATGTTAAATTAGAGATTAAGTTACCAAAAAAGTTGACAAAGAAACAAAAAGAATTATTGGAAAAATTAAAAGAAGAAGGGCTGTAACAAAACCGATTGAAATTTTATCAGGTTTTATCAATTGGCGTAATTTTCCAGGCACAATATTCCGAGCGCAAGACTGCGCGGGACTGCCGATTGATTTTATTAAGAAAATTAAGTAGAATAAGTTATAGATTACACAGGTTTCACTTCCAGAGAACTGTCAAGTGATTCTTTGGAGTAGCGCGCCCGTAGCTCAACTAGGCAGAGCAATGGCCTTTTAAGCCAGGGGTTGTGGGTTCGATTCCCGCCGGGCGCACAGAAATTTGAGAAATTTCTGTGCACTATATGAATTTTTTGCTGCCTTTGCTGCCTTCGGCGGCAAAAAATGTTAGAATTATCTTTAATATAGCGTACCAAGTTTTTCACGAGTCGGAACTCGTGAATTTTTTATTTCTCTTGCTTTTTTCTAACCGGAGAAAAAGCAAAGCGGGCAGTCGTTTTTTCTTGACTTTTTTTCAATTTGATTTAATGTTAATTCTAGAAATTAATTGAGCAAAATAAAAATAGTTTGTATTTTAAAAAAGGAGATTAGGTGAAATGGTTGCCAAGAAAAGGATAAAACATCCGGTTATCCCTGTGCCCCGGAATCTGGAGGAAGCTGCCGAGTTTCTGACAAAAATAGGAAGTGAAAAGCGGGAAATTGAAAAAATCAAGACAAGGTTGAACGATCAGATTGAAAGTTTAAAAGCCAGTGCAATGGCTGATGTGAACGACCACAACGAAAAGATATCCCAGCTCGTGGAAGGACTTTTTGCTTTTGCTGAAAGCCGCCGTGATGAGTTAACCGAAGGGGGCAAACGCAAAACTGTTGATTTGCCTACCGGCTGGTTTGGCTGGCGCAAAACACCACCTTCGGTATCAATCCGCAATGTAAGATCAGTAATAACTGCTTTAAAAGAACTTGGTCTTGAAAGATTTATCAGGATAAAAGAAGAGCCGGACAAGAAAGCAATGCTCAAAGAGCCGGAAGTACTGAAGTTAGTAAAAGGAGTATCTATTACCCAGCATGATGAGTTCGTGGTAAAACCGGCTGAGTTGGAAATAGAAATTACCTCCAATATCAAGAAACTCAAAAAAGCTGTTTCTTAAAATTCTTCTTCTAACTATAATCAAAGAGCCGAGCAACTCTCTAAACTGCTCTTTTTTATTTGACTTTTTATTGGATTTGTTTTATGATTGGTTATTAAAAAAACAAACTCTAAAAAGTTTGTTAAACATGCACCCTAACAATCAATGCAAGGAAAAAAGGAGGGATTTGCTATGGAAGGTGAGGCGAAGGAAAGAATTTTTGTTGCTCTTGATGTTGACAGCTTAGAGAAAGCTAAACCCCTTGTTGAACAGCTTTCACCGTATGTCGGTTGCTTCAAAGTTGGTCTTGAACTTTTGACTTCTGCCGGTGCTCCTCAGACAGTGAATTTTATCCATAACTTGGGCGGTCGAGTTTTTCTTGACGGCAAATTTATGGATATTCCTAATACTGTTGCCGGGGCTTCCCGAGCAGCCGCTAAAATGAGCGCTGAAATATTCAATGTTCACTGCCTCGGTGGTGTAACGATGATGATGGAGGCAAGAAAAGCGGCTGAGGAGGCAGTAACTGCTGCTCAGCGTCCTCTGATTCTCGGCGTGACCATTCTGACCAGTCTTAATTACGCCGACCTCATCAGACTAGGATTCCGGGAAAAACTCGTTACCGAGGATTTTCGAAGTCTGGAAGAACTCAAGGACGAACATATCCAGGAATTGGTCGTTCATCTCGCTCAACTCGCTCAAGCAAGCGGGCTTGACGGGGTTATTGCTTCGGCCAAGGAAATCAAAGCAATTCGTAGTGTTTGTCGGCCCAATTTCATTGTAGTTACTCCGGGCATCCGACCGGCTTGGGCGGCTGTTGGAGACCAGAAGCGGGTAACGACTCCTTTTGAAGCAATCAGAGCCGGAGCCGATTATCTAGTTATCGGTCGTCCTATCAGAAAGCCGCCTAAAGAAATCGGCAGTCCGGTTGAGGCTGCTAAAAGAATTGCCGAAGAAATAGATTCGGCATTGAAATCCTGATCTAAGAAAGCCTAATTGAAGGAGATAAAAATATGACCGAAGGGGAAGTATTGGAACTTTTGGCAAAGACCAAGTCAATCATTACCGATAGCCACATTGTCTATACTTCTTGGAGACACGGTTCTGCTTATATTAACAAAGATGCAATTTATCCTCATACAGAAATTGTTTCCAAGTTGTGTCGGGAAATTGCCGAACACTTCTCTGATAAAGAAGTGAACGGCATTGATGTGGTTGCTGCCCCGGCTGTCGGTGGCATAATTTTGTCCCAGTGGACCGCCTATTGGCTGACGGAGTTGACAGGAATAGAAACTCTCGCCATTTACGCCGAGAAATCCGAAGATGGCAAGTCTTTTGTCTTCAAAAGGGGGTACGATCGCTATCTTCGGAAAGTTTCTGATTCCGATATTCCTAAATTAGTTCTGGTAGTAGAAGACGTTCTTACTACCGGCGGCTCGGCCAGAGGAGTAGTTGCTGCCGTTCGGGCTCTCCAGGGCGAGGTAGTTGGAGTTGGCGTTCTCTGTAACAGAGGCGGTGTTACTCCCGAAGCTCTTGGTAATGTTCCTGAGCTTTTTGCCTTGACCAATATCAAAATGGATTCTTGGGAGGAATCGGCTTGTCCGCTTTGTGCTCGAGGTGTGCCAATAAACACCGATGTTGGTAGGGGCAGGGAATTTCTCGCCCGCCATAGCAAGTAAAGTTCAAACAAAATTCAAAATAAAGTTTAAAGAAAAAAGACTAGCATTGCTAGTCTTTTTTTAATACTTGGAGGAGCGTCGACTATCCTTCTGGGATTAGCTTGGTCCGTTTTATCTATGCCTTGGTCGGCTATCTATATATAAATAAAAGGAGGTGACGTAAATTATCCCCGGTCCAGTTAGCCGACGCTCCTATATTTTATAAAAAGAGCTAATTTTCACTGATATTACATTATAGCAAATCCAAAAACTTTGTCAATACCTTGCGCTTGACGGGGACATTGGTAACACTTTATGATGCTTAACATGAAACTCAATAGGGGTTTGATAACCTAAGGATTGATGAGGTCTGTTGAAGTTGTATTCAATCAACCATTCAGTCAAATCTCTGTTGAATATCTTAACATCTGGAGTGAAGTTTCCCAAGTTAATGAATTCTTTCTGTAATGTTCCATTAAAGCTCTCATTGATGGGATTGTCTTTGGGAGTATGAGGTCTTGAGAAGTATCTTCGTATTCTTTTGGGTAAT
>CAYQUV010000009.1:0-24217 GCA_964421005.1 uncultured Candidatus Saccharibacteria bacterium | reverse complement strand
TTCTTTTAAGTTTGTATGTAAAGAAGGAATAGAAAGAACCGAAAATTGTTTTGGGGTAATTCTTTCTTTGAAGCAAAAAAAAGAAATTTCTCTGTCAAAAGAGCATACTGCCATTATATATTCCAGCGATCCAAGATATTTAAAATCTTTACTTAAATTTAAAGAAAATAAAATCGCCTTAGGAAAATTTGTTAAATGGGTAAAAAATTGTTATGAAAATTGACCTTCCTCAAGGAATAAAAAAAGCCATAAAGAAGGGATTTATCATCTCTGTAATTCATTTCGGATCTTCTTTAAGAAGACATCAATTTCAAGATATCGATTTGGCGGTTATAATAAAAAGAAATTCTTATAAAAAATTTTTAGAGACGGTCTATGGAGAAAAGTTTAATGGTTTTGATATTTCTTTAATCAAAGAAGAAGAAATTCAGGGCCCGGAGAAGTTTCGATTTGGTGGCCATGGCGCCCATTTTCTTTATTCTTTAATTAAAGGTAAAACCTTATATGGCAAAAATCCTTTTTTAAAATTTCGAAATTTAAAATTTGAGAAACAAATTAAAAGATCTATTATCTCTCGACTTTACGATTATATTGAAGATGTAAGAAGAGCTGTATTCAGAGGCAAAATAAATAAGAATATTAGAAGACGTTGGGCAAAATTTCTTAGATTATCTCTTTATCTTTTAGATAATAATTTAACGTATCCTGAAGTATTAAGCTTAGATAAAAATAAAGTAAATAAATGTCTTAGAAAACATAATATAGATATTGATACAACTTCAAAAAACTTAAAAAATCCCCAAAAATTACTTATCTCTTACGAAACAGTTTGGGAAAGAGTCTTAAAAAAAGAGGAGGCAGAGAATTTACTCTAGCCTCCTTTTGTGGATTACTTCTTTAACAAACAAAAAAAGGGTCTCGCTAGTTTGTTTTATTTCCCCTTCTCTATTTTCGACAATTTTGAAAGGAATACCGAGATATTCAGCCTGCGAAGAAGTAATTTTTACCTCTATTTCTTGATGTCTACTAATTTCATTAAGATTAAGATAATTAGGTTCCAGAGAAAGGAGTTTACGATCAAGCCGTCGACGGAGAATTATGTTGGGTTCAGCTATTATTACTACAAAAGCTAACATATGTAGTTTGTCCAGTTGGTTAAGCGACCTAATCCAATAAGTACCATCTTCGTTAGGAGTTGTAAAATGATCATCTCTAATTCGAATAGTTACCGGATCCTGTGTATCTATCTTGTAAAAGATTTCTACTAATTGTTTTCTTGCTTGTATTCGGATTTGTAGAGGCAATTTTGCATATTCTTCAGCTGAGCTTACTCCAGTAATCTGACAAAGTGTCTTCTTTTCCTCCAATCCTTGGAGAGGAAAATTTTCTCTTTTTGCTAACTCAATACTCTTTTTGATAATTGTCGTTTTCCCTACACCCGGAATTCCGCCCACATAGACAAACATTTGGCTCACCTCCTTATCAGTTATCAAGGTTTAAGATTTTAAGGATACTAAACTTATTTTAACAAAACTTAACAAATTTGTTAAATTTTAGTTGGGAGATTTTCTAATTTTTTAAGCGAGCCCGCTCGAAAAGCGGGCGAGTCCGTCGGAGGAGAAAAAATAGAATTTCTAAAATCGCCTCAAAATGAGTTCGTAGCGGAAAAAGATGGCTGCCGGGCTTGGATTCGAACCAAGATACATGGATCCAGAGTCCATGGTCCTACCGTTAGACGACCCGGCAATATTCGGCAATTATTACATCTATTATCATACTCAGTATTCTATACTTTTAAATACTTGCGAACAGCAAAGAAAGAGGAAACAACTCCTAAAAAGAAGGCGAAAACAATCTGCCAGATAAGAATCATCGAAAAATTCTCCTTAAAGTATTCTAAAAGATTGAAATTGAAAAGCCAAGTTTGTAAATCGGGATTCATAATACTTAAAATAGCAAAAAAGAAAATATCAACTATTAAAATGGAAAATATTCCGTAGAAAAATCCCTGAATTAGAAAAGGACCTCTTATGAAATGATTGGAAGCACCAACCAATTTCATAGTGGCAATTTCTTCTTTGAAAGAAAAAATGGTAAGTTTTACCGTGTTAAAAGTTATTAAAAAGACCAAAACAACTAAAAAAGCGCTAAGAAAAATACCTCCTTGTTTTATATTTGAAGTCAAAGCAAAAAGTTTTTTAATCACTTCCTCCGATTGATAGTAAGAAACTTTCTCAACCAAACCACCAAACGGCTCGGCAGTTAAAAAGCTTGAAATTTGGGCATAAAAAGTAGGATCTTTTGCTCTGATATTCAAAGAGGCTAAAAAAGGATTATCCCCTATCTCTTCCAGGGCTGAAAGATAAAGTGGGTCATTTTTGTGCCTTTCAATAAAAGTTTCTTTGGCTTGTGCTTTTGAAACATAGCTGACCGATTCTATTCCGTTTGAGAATTTAGAAAGACCTTCTTTAACTTCAAGAATTTCCTCCTCTCCAACATCTTTTTTGAAATAGACGGAAATATTAACTTTCTCTTGAGCCCGAGCTATCAAAAAGTTGCTCAATTCATTAAAAACAAAAAGAGAAGTCAAAACAAAAACAGCAACTATCATAATAAAAATAACCTGGAGGCTTAATCCTTTGTTGCGCCAGATTCCTTGGAAACCGAATTTTACGATACGTTTTAAACTGGTAAACATATTTTAAACTATATTTAATTATAATAAATTCTATAAAACAAACTTCCCTTTTTGGAAATCATGAATTATTTTACCATCCTCCAAAGTTATAGCTCTTTGTTCTAAACTGTCAATTACTTCTCTGTTGTGAGTAGATAAAATTACGGTTGTTCCAAAACGATGGATTTTTTTAAAAATATTAATAATCTCAAAGGTGTTGTAAAGATCTAAATTGCCTGTTGGTTCATCGGCAATTACAACCTGGGGCCTGTGACAAAGAGCTCTGGCAATTGCCAATCTTTGTTTCTCTCCTCCGGAAAGCTCTTGGGGAAAATTTTCCTGGCGATTACTCAAACCGACTATATCCAAAACTTGAGGAACATCTCTTGAAATATCCCTGTTTGAAGCGCCGATTACCTGCATAATATACTCAACATTCTCTCTGACATTCTTTGACAGAAGTAATTTGTAGTCCTGATGGACTACTCCTATTCTTCTGCGGAAATGTTGAAGTTCTTTCTGATTCATCCTCTGAATACAATAGTCATTAAAAAAAATACTTCCTTCGGTTGGTCTTTCCTCTCCTATCAAAAGTTTGATTAGAGTTGTTTTGCCGGCTCCCGATTTACCAACAATCGAAACAAATTCTCCTTGTTCTATTTTAAAAGAAACATTCTGAAGGGCAACTATTGGCTCTTTATTGGATGAATAATAAATCTTGGTGATGTTTTCAAAGCTTATCATCGTCTTATTTTTTTAGAATCTAGCCGTTTGAAAAGATTAAACTTAAAAAACTAAATCTTAATCTCTGCTGTAATGAATTTGTTCAAGTCACCGTCTAAAACACTTTCAACATCCGAGGTTTCAACGCCTGTCCGATGGTCTTTAACAAGACGGTAGGGATGAAAAACATAACTCCTAATCTGACTACCGAACTCAACGGCAACTTTTCTCCCTTTAATTTTCTCAAATTCTTTTTCTCTTTCTTTTTCTTGAAGTTGTAAGAGTTTTGCTTTTAAAATTCCCATGGCAATTTTCTTGTTTAATCCCTGTAATCTTTCTGCTTGGGAGGCTACTTGAAGACCCGTTGGCAGATGTGTTATTCTAACCGCCGATTCTCTTCGATTAACATACTGGCCTCCCGGTCCTGAAGCCCTGAATGTTTCTATTTTGAGATCTTCTGGCCGGATTTCAATTTCTGCTTCCTCTTCTTTTTCAATTTTCGGCAAAACTTCGATTTTACTAAACGATGTATGACGAAGCCCTTTGGCTGAAAAAGGAGAAATTCTCACCAAACGATGGACTCCACTCTCTTTTTTCAAAAGACCGTAGGCAAACTTACCTTTAATCTCCATTGAAGCTTCTTTTAAGCCAATTCTTCCCTCGGGACCGCCGGCTTCCCCGAATTTTCGGTACAAAATCTTGGTCTGAAAATTATTCCTCTCCGACCATCTCTGGTACATTCTTAAAAGTAAAGCCGTCCAGTCCTCGGCATCCCTTCCTCCGGCTCCTGCGAAAATGTTCAAAATTGCTGAGTTCTTATCGTATTTTCCGGAAAGATAAAATTCTCGGGATTTGATTTCAATTTCAGATGTTAATTTAGCAATGTTTTCTTCGATCTCTTTTTTCTCTTTTGAACCTTCTTTGATTAAAGGTAAAAGAACTTCTAAATTACTTATTTCTTTCTCTAGTCTTTCAAATTCAACCAACTCCTCTTTTAATTGAGAAAATCTTTTTTGGATTTCTCGGGCATTTTTCTCTTTCTGCCAGAAGCCAGGCTCTCTGAGTTTATTTTCCAATTCTTTTAATTCCTTCCTTTTGCCTTCAATATTAAAGCGGGAACTCAAATGATGAAATTTCTCAGTCAAATCTTCAATCTTTTCTTTAATTTCTTTCATATTTTATCCAGACTTTTACATTATACTAACACGATTTTCTTAAAAATAAAAGATTAAAAAAGACCTTAAATTTTTAAGGCCTTAACTTCAAATTAAGAGCCGCCCGTCGGAATTGAACCGACAACCTGCATTTTACGAGAATGCTGCTCTACCTTTGAGCTAGGGCGGCATCGGATGTAATTATTATACCTCCATCATACTTCTAACTATATTTCAATTTTGAGTGGAATACGGGAACCGAACTTTGAGCGGGATACGGGAGTCGAACCCGCTTTTCTACCTTGGGAAGGTAGCGTTGAGCCAATCAACTAATCCCGCATCAATTAATCCGATATTGATGTTTTTGTGTTTTTATTTTATTTTTAATTTCTCTAATAATTTCTGCCAGATGCTTCTCTCTCCTTCTTTTCCCCCTTCAATCTTTTCTTCGTCTTTAACCACCGGGAAAGCAACGACTTTTTCTCCTTCTTTTTTTAGATTCAAATCTTCTCTGCCCGTTTTCTCAAGATACTCCTCACTCTCAATTTCTGATATTTTATTTTCAATCTCAGTTTTTTTTGACTCTAGATTCTGAAGTTCTGACTCAAGAGCAAGTAATTGCTGGGAAATCTTCTTCCTTTCTTTAATAAGTTTAAAATTTAGATTTAAAAAAAGCAAAAACAAACTCAAAGCCAGAAAAATTATGAATATAAGGAAATAAGAAGAACTATTTTTTCTCTTTTTGAATTCCTCGAAAGATGTTATCATAAAAAATAAGACAATTGAAAAATATGAAAGCCAAGGTTTTATTTAAAGTTATATGGATAATTCTCGTTACAATGATAGTTCTGAGTATGATTCTCTGGCTTGTTGGGCCGCTATTTTACTAACTATCATTGACATTATTATATTATAAAATTTTTCCTCTTTTTTCAATTTTTAACCGAGCTTAATAAAGGTTCAATATTACTCAATTCAGAACTTGAACATCTCCAAGAAAACCTCAGGCGGGATTTTAATTTTTGCTCTCTCTTTCAGTTTTTGCTTTCCTTTCTTTTGAATTTCCAACAATTTCCTTTTTCTGGTTACATCCCCTCCATACAAAGGAGCAGTAACATCCTTTCTTCGGGCTTTCATTGTTTCCCTGGCTATAATTTTTCCTTCAACAACCGCTTGTAATGGAACAGAAAACAGTTGAGAGGGCAGAATTTCTTTTAATTTCTTAAGAACAGCTTTCCCTTGCTGGAATGCTTGATCTCTTGGAACGATTCTTGAGAATGCTTCCTCTTTTTTACCCGCCACTAGAATATCAAGTTTCACGACATCAGCCTTTCTGAAATCGCTTTTTTGGAAACTGAAAGAGGCGTAACCTTGACTTCTGCTTTTTAAATCCTCGTAAAAATTACCCCCTATTATTTCTCTTAAAGGAGCCTCCCCCTCAAGAAGAGATTTTTGAGAACTTAAAGATTTAGTTTCATTTAAATAAATTTTATAATTCTTTAAAACTTTGAAAATTTGATTGAAGTAATTGTTAGGAGTGATTATTTCTATTTTTGCCCAAGGTTCTTTAACTTCTTTAATTCTTGAAGGCTCAAGCCATTTAGCAGAAGAAGAAATCTCAATCTCCTGATTTTCCTTGGTTAAAACTTTGAAAACTACCTGAGGAATTGTAGAAATAACATCCAAGTCAAATTCCTTTTTCAAACGCCTTAAAATAATTTCTGCCTGTAAAGAACCAAGAAAGCCTATTCTTATTCCTCTGCCCAAAATATTTTTTGACTCTAACTGAAAATCTAAAGAAGGGTCGGTAAGTTTCAATTTTTCCAAGCTTTGTTTTAAATCCTCAAATTCATCAGCATTTTCCGGATACAAAGTTAAAAATAAAACCGGCTGAGGTTCTTTGTAGCCCACTAAAGGCTCAATCTCAGGACTTTTAGCTATGGTTTCTCCAACCCTGACTTTACCGGGAGTTTTTATGCCGGTTTTTATATAACCGATTTCCCCGGCCCTCAAGCTTTGAGCGGGAGTGAGATCCGGTGAAAAAAAGCCTATTTCTTTAGCTTCCCCTTTTAACTTCTGAGCTATAAGATAAAGGGAATTCCCTTTTTTAACTTCACCCTCAAAGACCCTGACAAAAGCCACAACTCCTGAAAATGGGTCGTATTTTGAATCAAAAATCAAAGCTTTGAATGAGTTTTGGGAAGAGTTTGGTTGCGGAGAGTTTGGTTGCAGAGAGTTTGGCTGAGGATGTTTTAAGCAAGGGGGAGGAATTTCTTTTATTACTCTTTCCAATAATTTTTCAACATTTTTACCTGTTTTCGCTGAAATTTCCAAAATATCTTTTTCTTCAACTCCCAAAACGACAGCTAATTCTCTTTTTGTTTCTGGAATTTGGGCTCCGGCCAAATCAATTTTATTGACTGCCCCGATAATTTTTAAATTCTGTTTTTTTGCCTGTTCCAAATTGAATAAAGTTTGTGCCTGGACTCCCTTTGTGGCATCAACCAGTAAAATTGCCCCTTCAACGCAAGCCAGAGCCCTTGAAATTTCGTAAGAAAAATCAACATGACCGGGAGTATCTATAAGATTCAGGATATATTCTGAACCCAATTTATACACCATTCTCACGGGATGCATCTTTATAGTTATTCCTTTTTCTTTCTCAAGGTCCATTGAATCAAGATATTGGGGAGTCATTCTTTCCCGAGATATCTGTTTTGTTAATTCCAAAAAACGGTCGGCTAAAGTTGATTTGCCATGGTCTACGTGACTTATGATACTAAAATTACGAATATGGGATAAATCCATAAAATTTGATTTGAGAGATTATTATCTTTATATTTTTTTATTTTTTGATTTGATTAACAATCGAGAAACAAATAAGTTTTAGTTCTTTGAGTTTTAGAAGATAAGAGAAAAGAATAAAAGAGAGAATACCAACAACCGCCGCCAGAGCCGTTTGTAAAAACAATCCTATAACCTTGGAAGTGTTTAGAAAAAGGGCAGTAAACTGCAGAGTAAAATAAGTAAAAATTGCCATCAGGAAAGTTGCCAATAAAACCTTTATCAAAGAAAAATAAATTCCTTTGAAGTCCAGACCTTCTATTTTCTTTTTTAAAGCCAGAATCAATAAAAGAAACTGGAAAATAACGGAAACCGAAAGAGCCAAAGGCAAACCAATAACCGATATATCATCTATACTACCCAGTCTCAAAAAGTCAACTGTTATTTTTTGAAATAAATTAGGAGAACCCAAAATTTTAACGAAAGAATAGCATAAAATTATGTTTAAAATCATAGCGGCGATAGCGATTTTAACCGGTGTTTTTGTATCCTGAACGGAGAAGAAAACCCGAGCCAAAAACGGAACAAGACAGGCAGCAAACAAGGCAAAAGAAAAAATCCCTAGAGAAGCTGCTGTTAACCTGGTCTGAAGCCAGTCAAAATAGCCATTTCCTAAAATCGAAGTTCCTAAAATCAACCGGACCAGATGAGCCCGGAAGAGAAAAATTAAACAAGAAGCCGGAATTATCAAAAAAAGAATCTGAGAAAAAATAGAGGAAAAATTTTTTGAAAACCTTTCTTTGTCGCCCTGGGCAAAAATCCGGGAAAGCAAAGGAAAAGTTGCCGTTGAGAAAGGAATACCTATCAATCCTATCGGAACATACTGAAGATTATTTGAAAAATTAAAAACACTGATAGCTCCCGCAGACAATGTCGAAGCAATGGCTGTGATAAAAATCATATTTATATGATAAGAGGCCTGACCGATAGTTCTTGGAGCCATAAGTTTTAAAATTTTTTTGAGAGGTCCGGATTTAAAATCAAAAGAAAAACGAAAGGTAAAGCCAGATTTCAAAAAAGGAGGAACCTGAATCAAAAGATGTAAAAAAGCTCCCAGAACAACTCCGAAAGCCAGACCTTTTAAACCGAATGCTGGAGCAAAATATAAAATGCCGAAAATGATGCCAAGATTATAAAGAATGGGAGCTAAAGCATAGGCAAAAAACAAACTGAAATAATGTAAAATGCCTGAAAAAATTGAGGAAGCTCCCAAAAGAATGGGACTTAAAAACATTATCCGGGTTAAAATGCTTGTTTCGGCTTTCTGGTTTTCCGAAAAACCAGGCGCAATAAGTCCAACAAGCTGAGGAGTAAAAACAGCCAGAACCAATGATATTAATATCAGGGTCGCCAGAAAAAAAGTTAGAACGTTGTTGATTAAAGCCTGAGCTTCAAAATGACTTTTCTTAAAACTCTCGGCAAAAACCGGCAGAAAAGCGGCAACAATACCACCTGTTATCAAAATACCGTACAGAAAATCCGGTATTCGGAAAGCGGCAAAATAAATATCAGTCTGGGATTTCGGGAAAAGATTAGCCAGAAGGTTATCTCTTAATAAACCCAAAAGACGGCTAAAAAGACCGGAAAGAGCCAATAGAAAAGCAGCAAAGGTTACTGTTTTTGTTTTTGAGTTTAAAACTCGACTAATCATTTATTTTGTTTTTATCTCACAGGAAATTAAGTCCCAAAAATGACCGAGAGATTTTGATTAAGCAACATGAATAATATTTTATTTTAAATAAAAAAGTCCAAGTAGACAATAAGCCGAATTCTGTACAATCGCCTTCAGTTTACGCTTTGGTGTAGATTATACACCATTTAGCGTAAATTGCTTCCGGCAATTGCGGCAATCATTTATCTAGCCTCCCAATTACTTGAGAGGTCAAGCGAAATACTTTTTCATTTCGGCAAATCCGGAAAATGCCGAAATGTTCTTTCTTGCATCCGATAAGGGTTTAGAACGTTTCACCCCCGAATTACTTCGGGACTGACCCGTGAACTAATAAAGTTCTTACGGGTTGCTTTGCCTTTCGGCGAAGCTGCGTCTCTGTTCGCACCTCTACGGTTACCCGCGACGGGTGTTACCCGCTATCCTTTTAGACTCACTATTTCCCAAACTATCAAGAAAGATATTTTAGGGAAATATTGAGAATGGATGTTCGGACTTTCCTCTCCCCAACTGCGTCTCAGTTAAGGAGCGATTGCCTTGCCTACTTGGACAATTATATTTTATCCTAAAAATTTTTACCTGTCAAGAATATCTGCCAAAACCTATTTTGGCAGAACATATACAAAAGCTTAAAAAAGTTTCCTCTTGCCGGATTCAGCGTCCAGGACTTGGTTGACTAATTTATCGGCTCGTTTGTTTTCTTCCCGGGGGATTAAATGAAAAGTCAGGTTATTAAATTCAATTTTTAAATTCCATGCCTCTAAAAAAAGTTTTTGAATGGCAGGTGTTTTTATTTTATACTTCCCTTTCATCTGTTTTATTAAAAGCTCAGAATCGGATTTTAAATCAATTAACAGATTCTGTGTTTTCTCCTTGCCAAAAAGGGCTTTAACTTTTTTTAAGGCAAAAATTAAAGCAAGGTACTCAGCTTCATTATTTGTTTTTTCACCAAGATACTGTGAATATTCTTTTAGAAGTTGCCCCTTTTCCCCGAGGAATAAAACCCCGATGGCTGCCGGACCGGGATTACCCCTTGCTCCACCGTCAATATATATGGTAATTTTCTCGGGAATTTTCATATTATTTTTAAAATTATTGTTCTTGAATCTGTTTTTTATTGGGAATTATTATTTTTTTTTACTTAAATAGTTTTGGAGACAATCTTTAAATCTCTCCAAGTTTTCTTTTTTCACTGTAAAACCGGATGCCTGAGGATGACCACCATAAACCTCAAGATAAGAGGAACATTTTTTTAAAAGTTCAACACTATCTATCTCCTTGGGGCTTCTAACCGAACCTCTGGCTATACCGTCACGAAGATTATAAATAAAAATAGGTTTTTTAAATTTTGATATCAATCTGGTCGCTATAGCTCCGGTCAAAAGCAGAGGAAAATCTTTTCCTCCCTCAAAAATGATAGGAGAATTTTTTGAAAGAACTCTATCCTCAATTATTCCGGTAAGTCCCCCGATTATTTCCTGGTCCCCTTTTGACTTTTCAATAATATCTCTGAATAAACTTTCAGCCTCTTTTTCTGAAGACATGCTTAAAAGCTCATAACTTCTGGTTAGATGGTTTTTTGTTCCGGTTATTTGTAAACTCGAATACATCTTTTGGGCAATCTCTCTCAAGGAATAAGTACTGGGCGGAAAGAATTTAAAAAAAATCTTCAAACCAGGACGGAAAGTATCTGGCAAATGAGCCAATCCTTTTTCAATAAAAATCTTATTGTCTTCCTTTTGAGGCATTTTGTCAGCCAATGTCCCCAGGGCAACAAGCTCCAAAAAACTATTCTCCAAAGCATCTGAAAGTTTGTTTTTCAAAAGTTCTCTGGCAAGTAAATAAGTAATTCCGCAAGTAGCCAATGATTTAAATGGATATTTGTCTCCTTTCTGCTTTGGGTTAACTATAATTTCAGCCGAAGGGAGTTTATCCAGAACAACATGGTGCTCAATAATTATTATTTCAAAACCCAATTCTTTAGCCATTTTTACTTCTTTAAAATTTCCTATGCCACAATCCAATAAAATTAACAAGGCGGGAGAGTAGTTTTTCAAAAAGTTCAAAGCGCTTTCTGATAAACCGTAACCCTCCTTTTCTCTATCGGGAAAATAACAAAGTGAAACTTTGCCTCCTAAACTTGTTATTGCTTCTTCCAGAATTATCAAAGACGTCGTACCGTCCAAATCGCTATCGGCGAAGAGAATAATCTTTTCTTCTTTTTCAATCGCTTTTTTAATTCTCTCGGCTGATTTTTTTAGGTTTTTAATTTCTTTCATAAAGAAGATAGGCACTCACTTTTGAAAGAGTGCTCCACATCCATAAAATAGAAGAAAAAAATTAGAAAAATTATTCCAAAGCCTCTATGCCCGGGAGTTTTTCTCCGGCTAAAAATTCAAGCATAGCGCTGCCCCCTGTTGAAACAAAAGAAAAATATTCTAAAAGATTAAAGTTTCTTAGAGCAGAGATGGTGTCTCCGCCGCCAACAACCCGTAATGCCTTTCCTTTTTTGCCAATCGCCTTGGCTATTTCCTCTGTTCCCCGAGCAAATTTTTTGTTTTCAAAATAACCTAATGGTCCTGACCAAAATATGGTATTTGAGTTTCTAATAATCTCAGAGAATTCCAATATTGTTTCTCTCCCGATATCCAAAAGTTTTTCCTCTTTCCTGACATTCCCGGGACCGGTATCCCTAATATAGATTTCACCGCTCTCATCGGGAGAAGCCAAAACATCAACCGGTAAATGAACTTTTGGGTCGGTTAAATTTATTTTATCAATAATCTTTCTGACATTTTCAGCGGGCCAGGGTCTTCCGATACAAATCCCTTTAACGGTTAAAATAGTATTGGCAACCCGACCTCCGAAAAGAATGTGGTCGGCAAATTGTAAAAATTTATTAATTACCTTAATTTTAGAGTCGATTTTCACTCCACCGATTATGACACAAAGAGGTCTCTTTGGTTTCTGAGAAATTTGAGATAGAACATCAATTTCTTTTTCCAAATCAAAACCTGCAAAATGAGGTAAAAGCGGAGGTAAAGAAACAATAGAAGCATGATTCCTATGTGAAACGCCAAACGCTTCGGAAACATAACAGTCCGCGAGTTCAGCCAGAGATTTAGCAAAATTTTCATCGTTTTCTTCTTCTCCCTTTTCAAACCTCAAGTTTTCCAGAAGTAAAATTTCTCCTTTCCTCAAATTTTCTATTTCTTTTCTAACTCTTCTGCCCAAAACCTCACCGGGAAACTTGATTTTCTCTTTTAACAACTCTTCTAATTTTTCTTTAATCGGTTTCAGAGAATATTGATTTAATCTTTTTTGTTTTGATTTTATTTCCTGGGGCCTGCCCAGATGGGTAGCTAAAATTATTTTAGCGCCGGCTTTTTTTAAATATTTGATAGTTTCTAATGTTTTTTGGATTTTAAAATCATCCGAAACTCTGTTTTTTTCTATGGGAACGTTAAAATCACAACGCAGAAAAACCTTTTTTTCTTTAAAGTTGAAGTCTTTTAAACTTTTCATAAGATTTTTAGACCTCTAATTTATTATGGTTAGAAAGCCTGATTCAAATTTTGGCTCGGCTTTAGATTTAATTTAAAACTCTACCTTTTCTCCTGGTTTTATTTCTCCCCTTCTGATTTTGGAGATTTCCTTTTTATTTTTTTCTTTATTTCTTTCTTCTTCTCTATTTTCCTCTTTTTCACTTGTTTTTAACGACTCTCTTAAAATCTCTTTAAGTTTTTCTTTGTCTACTTCTTTTTGTTCTTTCTTTTTTTCTTTTTTACCGCCAAAAGAAATTGGTTTCCTCAAAAGAAGCTCTTCCAATGTTAATGTTTTGAATCCTCCATCTTTATCTTTATCTTTTTCTTTTTCTTTCTCTTCAGTTCCGGCTTCGGAAGAAAGTTTTTCTCCCTTGATTTCTTTAAGGCAAGATTTACAATATACCGGTCTTCCTGTCTCTGGTTTAAAAGGAACTTTCACCCATTTACCGCATTTCTCGCATTTAGCATCATAAAGTTCAATTTCTTTTTTTGCTGGAGTTTCTTCTTTTTTCAGAACAAAATCGCCTGTCCAGCGAGAAATTTTTTCTTCAACCTCCTGCCGTGAAGTGGCATATTTTTCCCTTGATTTTTTTATAATCTCTTCCCTGTAAGATTTTTCCGGTCTTTCAAAAGGAGGAAGAGTCTGGGCTGAAAACGGCCTCCCGGCCACTCCGTTAACCATTAATTTTAAATAGATATAATATTTCGGCAAATTTACCAAATCCTGAACACCAAACTCAGGAGCAAATTCTTTTTCCAGATATTCACCATCCTCTGCACCAACCCGGAAAGAAATGAGAGTGCCGACGTTGCCAAAAACAGCATCTCTGACTTTCTCTTCCATCTGACTAATATACTGATGGGCTAAAATTAAACTTAGGCGATACTTTCTGGCTTCGGAAAGAATATTAACAAAGCTCTCGGTGGCAAAATTTTGAAACTCGTCAACATAAAGAAAGAAATCTCTTCTCTTTGCTTCCGGGATATCAACCCTAGACATTGCCGCCAATTGTAACATAGTTATCAAAAGTCCTCCTAAAAGTTTTGAAGAATCTTCTCCTATTCTCCCTTTAGAGAGATTTAAAATCAAGATTTTTCCCTCGTCCATCAGTTTTCTTATATCAACAGTTGAAGATTCCTGACCAATAATGTTTCTGATTAAAGGAGTGGAGATAAACTGACCTATCTTGTTTTGAATGGCAGCCGTTGCTTCAATTTCGTACCTTTGAGTATATCTTGCAAATTCATGGAGCCAGAAAGACTTGACTACCGGATCTTTTATTCTTTCTACTATTTTCTTTCGATATTCGGTATCAGCCAATATCCGGTTTACTCCCAAAAGAGTAGAACCGGGAGATTCAAGTAGGGCTAAAATAGAATTATGTAAAATGTACTCCATTCTGGCTGACCAAACATCCGGCCATATTTTCTTAAAAACACCCATCAATCCAGAAGCTACCAGATGGCGGTGTTCTACACCCACTCTTTCCATAACATTAAAACTGATAGGAAACTCCAAATCAGCCGGATTAAAATAACAAACATCGTTTATTCTCTCTTTGGGAATAAAATCTAAAAGTTCTTCGGCTGCTTCTCCGTGAGGATCTACGAAACCAATTCCGTAGCCCTCCCGAATATCCTGAATAGCCATATTTTTTAAAAGTTCTGTTTTACCCATTCCGGTTTTTCCAACAATATAAACATGTCTTCTTCGATCGTCGATTTTGATGCCGAATTTCTTTTTTTCTGTCCGGAATAAAGTTTGAGCAAAAAAATTTATTTCTGACATATCACCGATAATTTTTCTAATTTCCGATAATTATTCCAATTACTGACAACTATCCTGATTGCCAACAATTACTCTAAAGGAATACCAGGAGGCGGTTCTCCTTTTTTGGCAAAAACTCTGGGAACGCCGGGAGGCAGGATAGAGGCTTTTGTCGGGAAATGAAAGATAGTAGCCAATTCTTCGGTATTTAAAATTATATTACCATGTCCTGTTAAACTTGGGTAGGAAGGAGGAAACCTCCTGATATACTTTTCAAAGATATTTCTTCTTCTTGAATACAATCTTCTTCTTTTGAAAAGGTAATGAATCTTTGTTCTGGTTTTGCCCGAAAAAATGATAGTATTCATATCCTGGGTTGAAAAATGAGCGAAATAACTCCTGGCAATTTTTCCTTTGGGAGAAAAATAGGCTTCGTTTGGATAAATGTAAATATATCTCATCCAGGTCTTAAAACCGTATTTGGAAATTTTCTCCTCAATGGCTGTAAGAATGGCTCTTTCCCCGGGAGTAATCAACATTTCTTTTTCTATTTCCGGAGAAACACCAGGAGGCAAACCTTTTTCCCGAGCAGTTTCGGAAGAAGTCTTGCCCAAAATAACATCTATCGCTTCCTGGACGATTGATTTTTGTTTCGCTTTTGAGGGGCGTCTGGCAATCTTATTTGCTGCTTCCCTTCCTTTGGTAATCCAGGGGATATCTTTATCGGCAATGGGGGCAGCCACTATTTGAAACCAACCCTGCTCCCCTTTTCTAAGTTTCGTCAGCTCTTCCAGCAAGGAATAAAAAGGATCTATCTTTTTTTCTCCAACCACAGCTTCCGGTCTGGTCGGTTCAAAAAATTTAAATGTTTTTATCGGGTAATAATCCTCTTTCATAAAAACAAAATCCTCGCCGTAAAGACTAAACTTCTGGTTTGGAATATCTTGAGGAACATTTTTTGTATAGTCCTCAACTTCAAAAATTTCTGCTTCCGGATAATGAGCGTGAATTACCGACTCAAATAATTTGCGCCTTCCCCTTTCCGTTCGTACATAAAAGTGAATCTCTCCCTCAAAACTTGCTACTTCAAAGGAAAACCAGAAAGGAGCCAAATTTAATTCTCCTTCACACCACCTCTCGCGCCAGTTTGGAGAATCGTAAATGGGCCAGAAAGAAGCATAAATATCTTCCATCGCCCGGAATGGCTTTTCAATTTCGCCCGGCGGAACAATTTCAAGCACTATCCAATCAAGTTCCTTGTACCAAATTTCCCATCTTATCCACCAGAGATAGAGAAATTTTGTTGGAAAATATAAAATAATGGACAGAATAAGCCACCACCAGGTTTTTAAAAACAAAAGAATTATTGAAACAAGCTCCATGAATTTCTAAACTAGGTTTTCAAAAAAGAAAGAGGCAATTAAAAGTAAAAAAAACGCCAACAAAAAAATTTTGAAGGTATATATAAGAGAAACCATTGATGCCCCAAAAATATTTCTCGGTTCAGTTTTCTTCCTATTTGTCCAGATTAAACAAGCATAAGAGAAAACTAAAAAAAAGATAGTTCCCAATGTCAGTAAAATTTTGATTGCTGTCTCAAGAAAGGGCATTTTATATTTAATTTATAAGAAAAATCTTATTTTAAACTGTATCTTCCCTGACTATCTCTGGAAAAGATATTTTTGTTTTGCAAATTAAGCAAAATTGTATTTTCTTTCACTAATCTTTGAGCCAGAACCTGTTTGACTATCTCTTCCCTAGTTAACGGCTTTTTTGATTTTCTCAAAATATCTTCAATTATATCTCTAACCGTTCCTACGCTGTAACCCCATTCTCTCAAAGCATAAATACCCCTACCAACCCAAACAAATCTCTCGTCTCTTATTAACTCGTTATGAATGCTTTGAGAAAAGACGGTTTTCCTCTGGCAAACTTCTCCTTGGAGATTGCTGGCTAAATTAGCAATTTCTCTAAAATGTAAAGGTTTTCCCTCTTTTTTCAGAATTAAGTAAGCCCGATCTTTTACTCCTCTGGGTTTAATTTCCGGCCAGTCAATCAATCCGAAATGACCCAAAGGACCCTTTTCAATCTTTTTTGAGATCTCAACTGTTGAGGAGAAAATTTGATAATTTTTTTCTACTTTAGTCAAACTAAAGAAATCGTTTTCCGGTAATGGCTTTTGAATTTTTTCAAATTTTTTAACAAGATTTTCTAAAATTCTCTTTACTTTCTGAAAAATGTTTTTTTCAATTGTCCAAAAAGAATAAACATCGATATCCTCGGGGAATCGATGGAAAGAATCACCTAAATTCAAAAGAAAGAGAACATGATTTCTAAACCTATCTTCGTTTGCTAAATCGGCCAATAAAATATCCTCTCTTTTTATCCCTCCTTTCTCTTTAAGATATTTTTCAAAGAAAGAAAAAGTTTTTTTCAATTCTCTGTCTTCTTTTTTTCTTTCAAGTTTATTTAAAGCATCCGCTTCAATCTGGCGAACCCTTTCTCTGGTTATGCCAAAATCTTTGCCAATACTTTCCAGTGTTTCTCTTTTATTGTTTACCAAACCAAATCTTCTCAAAACAACTTCTTTTTGTTTTTGAGGTAAAATTGCTAAGACTTCCGAATTAATTTTTTGATAATTTATTTTAGCCATAGGTTTAGATAATAATTTGCCAAACAAGGCAAATAAACATTCTTAATCATAATTTTATTCTATCATTTAAACATATTTAAATTTGCCTGTCAAGGAGATTAAATTTGCCTTCAAAGAGAGATTAAAAAGAATTCCGCCAATTCTATCAATTTCAGTTGATTCTGGAAAATCCGTAAAATCTACCAGAAAAATTGAGAAAAGAAGAAGTTTTATTCCTTATATTTTCTCTCTCGGAAACGATAAAAAGTAACTAAAAGAGGAGTAGCTAAAAACAAAGATGAATAAGTGCCGAAAAATATTCCTAGAATTAAGGTCAGGGAAAAATATTTTAAAGTTTCTCCACCGAAAAAGAAAATAGTGAAGAGAACAAGCAAGGTGGTAAAAGAAACGTTTAAAGAACGAATAAAAGTCTGGTTTAAACTCTTTTCAATCATTAATTCAAAAGTAGGTTCCCTTGATTTAAGAAGATTTTCTCTTATCCTATCAAAAACAACCACCGAATCATTAATCGAATAACCAAAAATAGTCAAAAAAGCAGTAATAATAGGAATAGAAATTTCAACCCCTTGATATCTGCCCAGAACAGAGAGAATTCCTAGAGGAATCAAAACATCATGACAGAGAGCAATAATTCCGCTTGCTCCGTAAAGATAAGATTTAATCGGCCGGGAAACTTTTCTGAAACTTAAAGCTATATAAACCAAAATAGCTAAAAGAGACAGAAAAACAACAATTTTTGTTTTTTCTTTAAGTTCCTGGCCTATAACCGGGCCTATTGATTGGAAACTTTCCGACAACGTTTCTTCTCCGGTCAAACTTTTTAATCTATCCAAAATTTGCTGATGGGTTTTTTCGTCAATATCCTTCATTCTCAAAATAATTTCTTTCTCTCCCTTTTTCTGGATTGATACTTCTCCTAAATCAATGTTTTTTAAAGCTTCTCTGACTTCACTTAAAGAAGGAGGGTTGTTCTCAAAGCTAACTTCCAGAGAACTTCCTCCCGTGAAATCAATTCCTAGTTTTAATCCAAAAACAAAAATACTGATTATACTCAAAACAACTAGAATAACAGACAATGTATAGAATATTTTTCGGTATTTGATAAAAGGTATATACATAATATCTGATAATTTAACTAATTTAACTCCAGAGCCAATCTATTTTTTCTAATTTCGTTCCTATAAACATTTTCAGAAAAGTTTTAGTAATAAATAGAGCAGAAAATAAACTAGTTAAGATTCCCAGACTTAAAGTGAGAGCAAAACCTTTAACGAAACTGGTGCCGAAAGAAAACATTATCAAAGCAACAATAAGGGTGGTAACATTGCTATCTCTGATTGATGGCCAGGCTCTGGAAAATGCCATCTCGATTGTTCTTGAAAAACTTTCTCCGCTCTTTCTTTCTTCTTTCTGTCTTTCAAAAATTAAAACATTGGCATCAACTGCCATACCAACCGATAAAATGGCTCCCCCGATTCCGGCTAAAGTCAATGTTACCGGAATAAGTTTAAAGAGAGATAATAAAATTCCGCCGTAAATCAAAAGAGCTAAAGAAGCCAGAAAGCCAGAAAGCCGATAAAAACAGATCATAAATAAAACTACAGCCAGAAAACCAAATATCCCCGCTTTTAACGATTTATCCAGAGAAACTTTCCCTAGAGTGGGACCGATAGTGGTTTGAGAAATAAGTTCTATTGGTACCGGTAAAGCGCCGGCATTCAGATTACGGGCCAATTCTTTTGCTTCATCAACACTGAAGCGACCTGTGATTTGAGCTTTGCCCCCGGAAATTTCCTCTCTGACTACCGGAGCAGAAATTAAAACATTATCAATGTAAATCGCCAATCTTTTGCCTACATTTTTTGAAGTTAAATTTTTAAAAATCTCGGAGCCCTCCGAATCAAACTCAAGAAGAACCTGGGGCTCCAAAGTTGTTTGATTGAAACCAAGAGTGGCTTTTTTCAGATATTTACCGGTAAGTTTAGTAGGTTTGAAATAAGGATCTTCATCCCCGGAAATAATTTCCTGCCCTTGCTCTTCTTCTGGTTGCTCTTCGTCCGATTGTTTTTCCGGTTGCTCTTCTTCTAATTGCTTTTCTTCCGGTTGCTCTTCATTCCCCTCCCTTTCCCTTTCTTGCTCGCCTTGCTGTTTTTCCTCTCCTTCTTGCTCTCCTTTTTTCTTTTCTTCTAATTGCTTCAAAATTTCCTCTGTTTCAGTATCGGTTCTTTCTTCTCTAAATTCCAGATAAGGTGTTTTACCTATCATTTCTATGGCTTCAGCAACATTTTTTATTCCCGGCAGTTCAACAACCAGGCGTTGGTGCTCGGCTTTTTCCTCAACCCTGACAATCGGTTCTCTTACCCCAAAGATATTAATTCTCCTCTCAATAACATCTCTTAAGCCCTGCATTGCTTCTCCTTTTTCCTTTTCCTCAATTTCGGCAAGATCAGCTTCATAAACAAGCCGGCTCCCTCCCTGTAAATCCAAACCTAACTTGAAAGGAATTTCGGGAAAATGAGGAATGGTTATTTCAATAGTTTCCATTATTTTCAGAGAATTAAAAAAATCTATTCTTCTATTCAGATATTCCGGAAATATCAAACAGAAACTAAAAAAAGCAAGTAGGAAAATTATTATTAAATTAATAGTGATTTTTCTTTTTGGCATATATCTCTTAAATCTATCAAAAATCAATAACTTTTTCAACTCTAATGATTTAAGATTTTAAATTAAGATTTTAAAACAAATTTTTATTGATTTCTGGTAGTCAGTTTAAAAACAGTTCTGGCAATTTGAGAATTCAAGGAACTTTGAAGTTCTTTGAAAATCTTATGACCCTCGGTTTTATACTCAACCAAAGGATCTTTTCCGCCGTAAGCACGAAGTTTTACCGAATCTTTCAAATCCTCCATTATGCTCAAATGCTCCGACCAAAACATATCTATTGAGTTTAAACAAACAAATCTCAATATTCTTCCCATATTTTCTTTTCCTTCCACTTCTTCTTTTTTCCGAAAAACAATTTCGGCTAAATTTATCAAATAATCAATGATTTTTTCCGGCTCTGAAATCTTTTTTATTTGGGAAGAAAATTCGGGAGCAAGAGGAAAGATAGTTTTTACTTCTTCAACTATTCTTTCAAAATCAAGGCTTTTCTCATTCGAATATAGATTGACTATTCTTTCAATTTCTTTTTTAACAATTTCTGAGACAAAATTTCGCAAGTTCGTATAATTTTTCCTCAGAATTTCCTGTCTTTGAGAATAGATTTTGTTTCTATGCTTGGCAATAACATCATCGTATTCCAGAATATGACGCCTTATATCAAAATTCATTCCTTCAACAGAAGATTGAGCTTTTTCTATTAATCCTGTAATCATTTTTGTTTCAATCGGTTGGTCTTCCGGTATTTTCAAAATATTCATCAGATTTTTCACCCTATCTCCGCCAAATATCCGTAAAAGGGAATCTTCCAAAGAAACAAAAAAAAGAGAAACTCCGGGGTCTCCTTGCCTGCCCGCTCTTCCCCGTAATTGATTATCAATTCTTCTGGATTCATGTCTTTGAGCACCGATAACACACAATCCTCCGATTTTCTTAACTTCTTCAGCCTCTCCGGGATCGGGAGGATTGCCTCCTAGAATAATATCAACCCCTCTTCCGGCCATATTGGTAGCTACGGTAACCTTACCTTTCCGCCCGGCCTGAGCAATAATTTCTGCTTCTTTCTGATGATGTTTGGCATTTAATATTTGAGGGGAAATCCCTTCTCTTTCAAGTAATTTTGCCAGATATTCGTTTTTTTCAATTGAAGTTGTCCCGATTAGAACCGGCTGGCCCTTTTTGGCTCTTTCCTTAACCTCCTTTACTATTGCTTTAAATTTGCCCGATTCTGTTTTGTAAATTTTATCAGGTTCATCGATTCTTATCATTGGTTTGGCAGTAGGAATGACAATAACGTCCATTTTGTAAACTTTGTCAAATTCTTCAGCCGAGGTCTGGGCTGTTCCTGTCATTCCGGCTAACTTTTTATACATCCTGAATAAATTCTGGAAAGTGATAGTGGCTAATGTTTTTGATTCGGGCTTAACTTCAACTCCTTCTTTCGCCTCAATTGCCTGATGAAGCCCACCAGACCATCTCCTTCCCGGCATCAATCTGCCGGTGAATTCATCAACAATGATAACTTGCCCGTCCCGAACAACATAATCTATATCTTTTGAGAATAAAGGTTTGCCATCCGAGGGTTTTACCGCCTGGGCTCTCAATGCTTGTTCCAGGTGATGTAAATATCTAATCCCTTTTTCCTGATAGATGTTTTCCATTCCCAAAATTTTCTCAACTTTTTCAATTCCAGATTCTGTCAGAGTTACCGTTCTCATTTTTTCATCAACCTCGTAGTCTTTAAGAGGGTCTAATTTAGGAATAATCCTGGCAAATTCTTTATACCACCTAGAGCTTTCAATATCTGGCCTGGAAATTATCAAAGGAGTTCTGGCTTCATCAATCAGAATAGAATCAACCTCATCCAAAATAGCAAAGTTAAATCCTCTCTGAACCAGATCTTTGATATTTTGAGCCATATTGTCTCTTAAATAATCAAAACCAAACTCATTGTTGGTTCCGTAGGTAATGTCGGCTAAATATGCCTCTTTTTTAGAACAGGGTTTTAAAAAATCCTCAACTACGTGAAAACTTCCAAGCCTATCTCTGATTTTATCCTTTTCTTCATCGGGTTTCTTATAAGTCGGATCGTATAAAAAAGATTGCTGGTGATTGAGGCAACCAACGGTCAATCCTAAAAAATGATAAATCTGACCCATCCAAACGGTATCACGCCTGGCTAAATAATCATTGACGGTAACAAGATGACATCCCTTGCCGGTCAGGGCATTTAAATAAAGAGGTAAAGTAGCGGCTAAAGTTTTACCTTCACCTGTTTTCATTTCGGCTATTTTCCCCTGATGAAGAACAATGCCGGCTAAAAGCTGAACATCAAAATGACGCTGATTTAACGTTCGTTTCGCCGCTTCTCTTACAAGAGCAAATGCCTCCGGTAAAATTTCATCAAGAGTTTCTCCTTCTCCGAGTCTTTCTTTAAATTCTCTGGTTTTTTCTTTTAACTCGGTAGCAGAAAAATCCTCAAATTGAGATTCCAAATCATTTATTTTCTTAACAATCGGTTCAAGTTTCTTTAAATACTTCAGATTAGGGTCACCAAAAATTTTACTGAGAAATGACATAATTTATAAATAAAAAAGAGAGCCATTTACCAGACCGTACCACTTTGACAATCGAGAATAAAAACTATATCCCTTCTTCCCTTTGTCTTCCTTTTCTGTGAAATCTGGCATCTTCCGCAATCTTAAGATCTTTTTTTAATTTTCTCTGGTTTCTTTCCAATCTGGCTTTTTGACTCTCTTTGTATTTTTTTAATTGACGCTGCAGCTCATCCTTAACCTCGGTTAGAGCAAGTTTAAGATTTTCTCTTTTTGCCACCGCCCTCACTCCTTTCCCAGGTAAAGGAATCTGGCACTCAGCGTAAAAAACATCTCCTTTTCTATGATGACCGGAAGGTTTCCCAATCTCAACAAATGCTTCTGTTCTCGGCTCCCTTCCGTTGAAAACATCTTCTCTTTTAAGAATTTCTTCTAAAAATTTTTCTAAATCTGAAATCTTCTCCCTGACGAGCACTCTTAAACCGTCTGTTAATTTTATTCCTGTTGCTTTGATAACTATTCTCATTTTACAAATTTATTGCTAACAATTTAAATTTTAACCAAAATTTCAAAAAATTACAAATCAAAAACCTCGTTCTCCAAGTATTAAACCTTAAAGAGAACGAGGTTTGGAGAGATTTCAAAAAGAAGATTATTTCTTCTTCTTCTTTTTCTTCTTAGCTTTTTTCTTTGCCATTTTATTTTTAAAAATCTATATCCCCAGCAAATAGTCGACTTTTAAATAACTATTTGCAAAAAATTTTCATTCTTATTATTTTATTATTTCAATCCTGAAAAATCTGTCAAGGGTGGAAAACTAAAATGTGGAAAATTTAAATAAAAAATTAGAACCCTAAATATTGAATTTCTTCTTCCAGTATAATGCCAAACTTGTTTTTTACTCTCTCTTTTGCCAGATTTATCAGTTCTAGAACATCGGAGGCTTTAGCTTTTTTAAAATTGATAATAAAATTAGCATGTTTTTTGGAGATCTCGGCTCCGCCCAACCTTTTTCCCTTCAATCCAACCCTCTCAATTAAATCCGCGGCTCTCATTCCTGGGGGGTTTTTAAAAACACAACCCGCCGAAGGATAATCCATAGGATGATTCTTTTTTCTATAATCCAAAAAATAACTTATTCTATTTTTGATTTCTTTTTTATTCCCCTTTTTTAATTTTAACAAACAAGAAAGGATAACTAAATTTTTATTCTGTTTAAAAACAGTTTCTTTATAATCAAACTTACAATCTTCTCGGCAAATTGTCTTGGTCTGAGAATAAAGAATATCAAACACTTCCACGCTTTTTATAATATCTCCCATACAACCCCCAAAAGCTCCGGCGTTATTCCTTATCGCTCCTCCAATCGTAACCTTAGGAATACCTACTATCCATTCAATTCCTTCCAATCCTTCTTTTGATGCCGATTCTACAATTTTGCTTAACTCGGCTCCTCCCTGAGCATAAATCTCAGAATTTTTAATTTTAAAATCTGAAAATTGGACTTTTATTACCAAACCATCAAACCCCTTATCAGAAACTAACAAGTTACTTCCGCCGCCTAAAACGAAAAAGGGTAAATTATCTTTTTTTGAATATTTCAAAACATCAATCAAATTTTTTTCATTGTCTGCTATAAAAAAATATTTGGCAGGGCCGCCAATTTTAAAAGTAGTATAGTCTTTTAAGAGAATATTCCTTTTAAAATTCTTTAGAAATTCAGGTTTTTCCATTTTCTTGAATAAATATTTCAATCTTTTAATGCCCAGAGATAAGAGGGTTAGAAAAATTAAACAAAAATTCTTAAATTAAAATAAAGGGCCGGGAGGGTTAATCCTCCAAACTATGTCTTTTGTGAGGGCCAGCTCCCGACCCAAATCTATTCTATCAAATATAAAATTTTAAACAAGAGAAAAATAAAAAAACAGAAGACCTCCAAAACCAGGAGGTCTTTTGTCGACTATA
>CAYQUV010000008.1:0-25199 GCA_964421005.1 uncultured Candidatus Saccharibacteria bacterium | reverse complement strand
ATTTTTAATTTTCAAGTGTTTATACAACTCCTTAACCATTTTTGGCCCCAATCCTTCCACTGATGTTAACTCTCTCATATCAATGGGATATTTCTTTTTATAAGTCTCGTAATATTTTACTTTTCCTGTTTTAAGATATTCAACAATTTTTTTGGCAATACTCTCGCCGACTCCGGGAATCTTTTCAACTGCTCTTTCTCCTTCTTCTCTGTAAATATCTTCAACGTCTCTTTCTAAAGTTTCCAAACTCAAAGCTGCTCTCTGATAAGCCTGAGGCTTAAAAGAAACCCCTTCCATCTCCAGAAAGTCAGCAATTTCATAAAATATTTTGGCAATCTCTTGATTAGCCATAATTATCAGCTATACTTTGGTTTATTTTACTTCTTCTTTTCTGTTTCTCTTCTTAATTTTATTTTCTTTCTTTTTCTCTGTGAAAAAGATTTTTAAAATAGGAATGAAATCCATTACTTAAACTATCTTTCTCAAAGACGCCTTTTATATCTTTTCTCAAACTAAAAAGCACTACTACTCCAAGCAAACCTAAAATTCCAACCGCAAGAAAAACGGGTTTAAACCCGAAATTGCTCACCGTCCAGCCACCAACAGCTCCGGCAACTCCTATTCCTATACCGACTGCCGTAGCATCAAGCCCCCATTCTGTCGCTTCTTTGCCTTTATCAATATGGCGAGTAAAAATAGCTGACCAACCAGAAAGAGACATAGCTATACCTAAAGCATAGAAAGCTTGTAAAATATAGATATGTAAAGGAATTTTAGCAAAAATAAAACCAAAAGGAGTTAAAGCAGCTATCAAAAGGCCTAAAACGAGAACAAAATAATCATCTCTCTCTGAAGGAAAAGTATCCAGAAATAATCCAACGGGAATTCTGAATAGCGCTTTGGAAATCCAGTAAATTGCCGAAGCTATTCCAACAACTAAAGCACTTCCACCTTCAATTCTTTCAACAATAAAAATAGCAAAAATAGGACTCATCAAACCCCAACCTGTCCAAAAAGCCAGGTCGCTTAAAACAAGATATTTGATAACCCGATTCGGAGTAATGTGAATTTTCATATTTTTTAAAAAAATTAAAATTTTATCATTTTAAATCATCAATAAAGCCTAAAATTCTTCCGCAGGTCAAATTTAGAGTAAACTTCAATAAAAAGATAACTCCAAAAAGAGACAAAATCAAATCAGCTCCTCTTAAAACCATGGCAAAAACCGAACCATGAGCCATTTCTAATCCCAAAGCTTTAAAACTTAAAATTCCGACTGTTTCCAAACTTCCCAGGGTAGCAGGCAAAGGAAAAAGCAAGGCAAGATTGTTAAACCCATAAATGGCCAACGCTCGTGAAATTTCCATCCCCCCTTCTAAAAAGAAAATTAAAATAGCCGCTCGCAAGAAAAATAAAAAGTATCTTAAAAAACTTAAACCGATACCTTTCCAGAAACTTTTTCTTTTCAACGAAAAAAATCTGATAATTTCTTTCTCTGTATCAAATACCATTCTGCCGTTGCTACTGTTTTTTATTTTTTCTTCTTTGATGCCGAAAAATTTCAGAATCCATCCCAAAATACTTTCTTTATTGATCGCTTTAAAATAAAAAAGGAATAAAGAACCTGCTAATAATCCAACAATCAATCCTATTAACCAAGCCATGGTTACTGTCGGAAAATGCCCGTAAAACAAAAAAGTTAAAATTCCGATTATTAAAAACATCAAAAAGAAAGTCCCGTCCAGAATTTTATCAATAACTACCGAGGCAGCACTCTTTTCCCATTTAAGATTGAATTTCTTTTTTGCCAGATAAACCCGAAAAGCCTCTCCTCCAAAGAGAGCAACGGGGGTAAGATAGCATATTGCGAAACCTACCAGCCATATTTTCCCTATGTCTTTTAATTCATTTGCTAGAGGATTAAAACCCTGAGACCGTAAAATTAGTTTCCATCTTAAAACACTTATAATGGCAATAATGAAAGTTAAAAGAACAATAATCAGCCCTTTAAAACTTAAAAACAAAAGAGTAGCTTCTTCGATTCTTTTCAAACCCACTATTTTTATTACCAGCCCAAAAATAAAAATACCGATTATTAAAGCAATTAAGAAATTCAGAATTTTCTTCATGATTTTTTTATTATAACTTACCTTTATTTGAAAATAAAATCTTTTTAAAACCGAAAACCGACTCCGAAACGAGCCGGTTTTAAAAAAGTTTTTATCCACTATTTATTCACAGAGTCTTAACAGTTTTTTAGCGTTTTCAATAGCAAAGCCCTGAACATCATTATTAAAGTAACAATAAACATCCAATCCATCCTTTTGCCATTTTTTTATTTTTCGGGCTAAATCTTTTAATTCTTTTTCTGTATATTTTGAAGAGAATAAAACTTGAGAACCATGCATTCTTATATAGCAAAAATCGGCGGTAACTTTTTCTGCTTTTGGATAAGAAGGAGAATCAGCAATTACCCAAGCAACTTTATATTTTTTGAGTAGCTTGTAAACTTTTTCCGAAAGCCAAGTTTTATGACGAAATTCAAAAGCAAAACGAAGATTAACCGAAGACAAATTCTCTGAAGAGGAATTGGCTGAGCCAAATACTATTTTTTCCGACTTCTTGTCAACAAACCCTAGGAAGTTTTCCAGTCTTTTTATGTTATCTTGGGAAGCCAGGAAAGATGGAGGAAATTGAAACAAAACCGGACCTAATTTTTCTTTTAGATTCAAAGCGTTATTCAGAAAAGTTTCAAAAGGTAACTTTACTCTTTTTAATCTCTTAATATGGGTAATAAAGCGACTGGCTTTAACACTGAATAAAAAATCGGCCGGGGTTTCTTTATACCATTTCTGATAAGTGGCCGGCCGAGGTAAATGATAAAAAGAATAATTTATTTCAATTGTTTTGAAATGCTTTGAATAGTATTTTAACTTATTTTTTGATGGTAAATCGGCTGGATAAAAAACGCTTTGCCAGTGGCTATATGCCCAGCCGGAAGTACCTATATAAACTTTTCCCGGAACAGATTCTTTAATTCTCACTTTTTAAATTAATTTTAGAGAGAGGACTTAAAAATATTAAAAGAACCATATTCTTCAATAAAATCTTTTGCCTCGTTATATGTCCCCAGAGCTAAATGATATTCAAGAATGCGGGAGAGCTGATCGATGGAAAGGGAAAGTTTAGTAAAATTCAATGAATGAATATATATTTTGCTGCCTCTTTTTTTAATCTGGATACCTCCCTCTTTTAAAAGAAAATTAAGGGCGATTGCTGCACGGGTCCGGTAATGAAAGGCTATGTCGGGTCTTTTAAGAGCGATTTTCCCCAAATTAAAGTTGCGACAGATATGGAAAATTAAAACCGATTCTAACTCTTTCTGGGAAATAGCTCCTTTGAGGAAAAGTATTTCTAAAAGTTTAATCCCTAAAATATTGGCAAAAAATTCATCAAAAACATACACAAAATTTCTTAATCTTTTTTCAGCGTCTTTGTAATAAATCAAAGAGTGAGAAATTTCATCAAAAAGAGTATAATAAAAAGCCCCTTTATAGAGAATTTTTAAAGAATAATTTTTTTTAAGTTTTTTCTCAAAAATTTTTCTGAAAATTGGTAAATAATCTTTTTTAAACCTTAATTCCAGCGCCGGCTCAAATATTGTTATTTCCGAGCCATATTTTTTAATTACTTTTTCTTTTCTGGGAATATTCATACTGGAAATCAGAAACTCGGCAATTAAGCCACTGAAAACAGCTGTTTTGTCAACCCTTGCTCTTATCTTAGAAACATTGATCTTTTTAGAACCCGGTAAGATTTTCCTTTGACTTGAAAGGGCAATTGTTACCAACCTATTTGCTTCTTTTGTTTTCTCTTTGTCTAAAATGCCAACCCAAGCCTGATAGGCATATTTTTTAGCAAATAATCTATCAAGATACCACTCGTAGGGACCAATGACAAACCCTATTTTAAAAGGAGTGTTTTTAAGCAGTAAAGTATCACTTTTTTCGTAAGTATCGGTAAGAAGAGCTTGGGCCTGATTTTTAAGGAAGAGAGCAAAATTCTTATCAGTTGTTAATTTCCCTGCCTCTTTTATAACCTCGGCAATCTTTTTTAACTCTTTTTTAAACTTAATATGGTAAGGAATAGCCCGAAGAGTTCCTTTGTTGTCCCTTTCAACAAAAGTATAAGGGTCTAAAATAGCCGGGTTTCTTTTAGCAGCCATCTCAACTTCTTCTCTGGAAGCATCAAGAGGATAAAAATTAGCCCCCGGATTTTTTGGATTCTTTTGTTTGAGATAAAGAGGAGTAATAAGTTCAACGGCTTGAACCAATTTATCAAAAAGAACTTTCTCTTTTTGAGAAAGCTCCCTCTTGTCAATTTTGAACTTTTTAATACCCTCCATAATCAAAAATTCTTAAGGAAGTTATTTATTATTATACTTTATCCTTAATATTTTACAAGTGTGATTTACCATTTCAGTTTTTACAACTACTTGGTCGCCCACTTTATGACCAAGCAATGCTTTACCAATTGGTGACTCATCAGAAATTTTTTTGTTGGTTGGGTCAGCTTCGATTGTACCAACAATCGTAAATTCATCAATCTCATCATCCAACTCAACTTTTAAAGTTGCTCCTAAGTGAACTTTGTCCTTTTCTCTTCTAGAAGGAGGTTTAATCAGTTCGTAATTTTTCAAAATCTGCTCCAGTTCATTAATTCTTGATTCCAGATTGTCAAAATCTTCTCGAAAAGAAATAAATTCGGCATTTATTTCTTCAGAGTGCAAAAAAGGAGGAGCCTCTTTTCTTAATTTTATTTTCTTTAATTTTAACAGCTCTTGATACTCGGTTTTTATTTTTTGTAATCCCTCTTTAGTTAAATAGAATTTTTTCTCTCTTATCATATTTTTATAAAATCCCCTTGATTAAGGGGATTAGGAGAGAATCGTTTTTATTTTTTTTATTTTCAACTAATCCCCCGGTAAATCATTTTCCAAAAGTAAAGACAATAAAAAGGGCGACCTTTTTTGAAGCAGGCCAGATTGTAAGAGAATTAGTTTCTTTTGTGTTTTTGATTGACATTTTTATTAAAGCAATAAACTCAATAATCTTAGTTCATTGCACTATCTAAAACAATTAATTCATTTTATTAAACCAAGTAGATTTGTCAAGCATAATTGAGAGAGAAAGAGAAAAATTTCAGTTCTTCGAAATTACCAGCAAGCCATTATATAAACTTCAATATCTTTCATTCCTCCCTAATCTCTATTCTCTAAAAGAATATTTCTCATTATATCTCTTAACATAGTATTTTATCAGTTCGTCCCGAAGTTCAATGGTAGAAGAAGCAATCAATAAATCCACTTTATCATGCTGTTTCCCGGGGCTGAATTCATAATCCCGAAAACTTCCATCAGAATTAACGCTAACAATTGAACAACCGGCATTTTTAGCAATCGGATAGCCCGGGTCTATTTCCGAACGAGGCTCATCAAACATTACATAAGCATCAACCAATCCCGCAGCCAGATAGGCATAAATATAAGAACCGCCGTTAGGATAGAAAAGAGCTTTAGGATGTAAATTCTTTACCAAATCGCCAAAAATATCAAGAAACTTCTCGGAATATCGAGAACTCATTAAATAAGACGCCAAAACAATGGGTTCTGTTAATTTCTTTTTCCGGGAAGGTAAAATTTTCTTCTTCTTCTGGGACTTTACATCAAACAAATAGTTACCATCTGTATCGCTTAGATAAAATTTTTCATTTAAAATATCAGCAATTCCGGAATAAATCGGTTTTCTTTGCTTATCGTAAAAACTCAAGGCAGAATACCAGTCATGTTCAAATCCTCTAAGAAAAAGAACAGAACCGTCAAAGGGATCAATGGAACCGTAAATATCGGGGTGGTCTCCGTTAGCAATATCTCTGCCTTCCGGTTCGGAATAGATAGTTGCTCTGAGACCATATTTTTTAATCAATTTCTCTAAAACTTCCTCGCCTACTTTATCAATGCCAATATCAATATCTTCGGGCCTGTTAATTACCTCGCCTAAAATTTCTCTTCCCTCATCTTTTGCTGCCCTCGATTTAACCTCCTGAGTAACTTCATTTAAGTACTCAATCAGTAAATTTTTGATTTTTTTGTTTTTATTCATAACAATTCTTATTATCTAACTTATTTTAAACGCTTGTCAACCTCGGCTTGTAAATCATCAAAAATTGACACGCTTGGCACGGGTTCAATTTGCCAAACTTCTTAACCTTATTATCCAGAATTCAGATGTTTTTAAAAACTTTATTAAAAGCTTTTATAAATTTTTCGGTATCCTCCAATGTCCCTATACTAACCCTCACTCCATCTATATTACCAAGACCTTTTTTGGGTCTCACTAAAATACCTTCACTTTTCAAGCCCTCAATAATATCTTTTTGTTGAGAAACTTTCAAAAAAAGAAAGTTTGCCCGGGAAGGAAAAAATTTAATTTCTTTTTCTTTTAAAAAATTTTCCAAAAGAGGTTTTGACTTCTCCATTACCTCTTCAACATATTCTTTCATATAACCCGGGTCTTCCAAAGCAGCTAAAACAGCGGTCTTAGCAAACATATTAATATCATAGGGGCCTCTAATTTTTAATAACTGACGAAGATTTTTCTCCTGAGAAATAAGATAGCCGATTCTGAAAGCTGCCAAACCAAATGCCTTGGAAAAAGTTCTCATAATATAAAGATTATCATATTTATCAATCAAATCTTTGCAAGTTATCCCAGAAAATTCAAAATAGGCTTCATCATGCAAAATAGCTATTTCTTTTTCTTTTGCCCTTTTTAAAATTTCCTCAATATCCTCAATTGAAATTGAAACTCCAAGAGGATTATTGGGATTACAAATTATAACCAGTTTTATTTTGCCGTTATTAGAAATCAGGCTTAATACTTCTTTTAAAGGAAAATTTCCTGTTTTTTCATCGTAAGAAGGTTCCAAAATTTCAGCTCCCTGGATTCTGGCTGATTGATAATGCATAGCAAAAGCCGGAAAAGGAATAACAACCTTATCCCCCTTATCAAGATAAGCTCGCGAGACTATATCAATCCCTTGGTCTCCGCCATTAGTTGCCATTATTTGACCGGGCTTTACCCCAGCATATTCCGCAATTTTCGCCTCTAAGACGCCGTACTCTGGATAAACTTGAATTTTCCCTGAGTCAATAAATTTTTTTAATGCTCCTTTGATTCTTGAACTCGGTGTAATAGTTCTTTCGTTAAAATCTAAAAGCAAATATCCTTTTGAAGCTCTTTCTTCCAAAGGAGGTTTATAAGGGCTCATTTTTTTAATCCGCTCTTTTATCATTATATTTAGATTAATCCCTTGGTACTCGGTAATTCTCTTAGAATTCTTTTTTCCCGGGAACAGGCAATTTTCATTGCTTTACCAAAAGCTTTGAAAATTGATTCTGCTTTGTGATGGTCGTTTTCTCCATATAAAGCACGAATATGTAAGGTAGCTTCAAGATGCCTGACAAATCCCCAGAAGAATTCTTTGATCAAATCGGAATCCAAATCTCCGATCTTCTCTCTTTTAAACTTACAATCAAAATTTAAAAAAGCTCTGCCTGAAATATCAATTGAAACCACCGCTAAAGATTCATCTAAAGGAAAAACAAAATAACCTGCTCTTGCTATCCCTCTTTTACTGCCTAAAGATTTTTTAAAAGCTTCGCCTAAACAGATGCCAATGTCCTCTACGGTATGATGCTGGTCAATTTCAATATCTCCCCGGGCAGCAATTTTCAAATCAAAAAGACCGTGTCTGCCAAAATTGTCTAAAAGATGATTTAAAAAAGGAATAGGAGTTGAAATGTCGGTTTTCCCTTTGCCGTCTATATTCAGTTCTATCTTTATATCGGTCTCTTTTGTTTTTCTTTGAAAAGATGTTTTCCTTGCCATAAATTTTATTCAACCGCTTTATTTAAATGGAATTCAATAATTCCGGCACAGCCGGCTTTTTTAATTTCGGAATAAGATCCCTGATTTGCTCTCCTTCAGCCAGAGTTAAAAGATCGTATAAGCATTTCCCCTCAATATTATCAATAGCCGGTATTATTATTTCCATAAAATGATTCTATCACATTTTTCGATTTTGTAAAATTTTGCTTTAAAATGAATTTATGAAAACTTTTATTATCTCAACCAGAGTATTTCAGCATCTGGCTGAAAAAATTAAAAAGAAAAGAGACGATTTCAAGGTCGTTTTACCGGCTGAAAATAAAAAGAGAGAAAGACATTTTCCCGATGGAAAAATTTATATCAAAATCAAATAATCCTCTGCTTTTTCAGAAAAAAGAGTTATTGTTCCCCATTTAGGAATACCAAACCCAAACAAAGGACTAATTCAACTTGAACCAATTCTACATATCTTGAGAAGCAATAAAATAAAACCTGAAATATCTTCAACTATTTTCCTTACAGGATGCAAGATAAAATTTTTGAGAAAGAAGAAACTAATGTTGCTAAGAATTTAATTGAGAAACTGGTAAATTACTATAAAGTAAAAATTATATCATTAACCATCATCTTGGAGAGAAAAAAATAGGCAAAAACCCTATCAAAGACATATCAGCAACTCCCCTTTTAATTAAAAAAACAAAAGAGGAATTTGGCAAAATATTCTTTTTGTTTCACAGGATATCGGAGAAAAAAAGAAAAACAGGAATCAAAGAGATAAAAAAGAAAAGAATTGACAGCTGAACCGTAGAAATAAAAGGTCCAAAAGATTTAAAAAAGCTGATAAAAGGAAGAATTATCGGAATGGTTGATGACATTCTGGAAACCGGTGGAACTCTGGTGAGATTCTATGACGAGTATAAAAATCTGGAGCAAAAAACTCGCTACTTTAATTACTCACGGTATCCTTCCCTTGGGCATCTTAAAAGTATAGAAAAGACATTCTAAACTTTACCTGGCAAATATCATCCGGCAAAAAAGGAATACATTGATATAACCGATTTAATTCTGGAAATTATTGCTAAAACACAATTAAACCGACAAATACAATTAAATCTAAACAAAAACGCCCGGTTGTTTGTCCGAGCGTTTTTAGTTTTGAGAAAAACTTTTTTGAAAAAACTTTTAACCTATCTCGATTACTCTTACCCTTTCTTCGTAATCATCGGGCCAACCCTCTTCGGGAATTCTTGCCCAGTAAAGGATATGGTTTCCGCAGCTACATCCTCTCTCTAGGAAATTAACCTGTGAAGAAGCGTTAGAAGGACCCTTGCTCCAGTCTTCTTTAAAACAAGAAGGAAATTGCCCACGAATGCTTTCAGCCCGAGTGCTTTCTCTGCCGCACTCGCCTTCAACGACATGGAAGCTTTTTCTCCAATCATAGACAATTTTCTTTCCGTTTGTTTTTATGCCCGTTTTGCCGTTTGTTTTCTTCATCGGTCTTTCCTCCTTTTTAATGTTAAAGGGCTGAAATGATAAAGTAAATTGTGATAAAATTAGTTTAGGGCAAAGTTTGCTCTATGTCAAATATTTATGGCAAATGAAATCGTTGAAATTGATGGAGGGTTTGGTGAGGGGGGAGGTCAAATATTGAGAACAGCATCTTCTCTTTCAGTTGTTTCCGGTAAGCCCTGCCATATTTTTAATATTCGCAAATCAAGACCAAAACCCGGTTTGGCCCTCCAACATCTTCTGGGATTGAGAGCATTAAACCATCTTTCTAACGGAAAACTGGAAGGAGATAAACTGGGCTCGGAAGAAATCTGGTTTTATCCCGGAGAAATCCAGCCGAAAGACATTGAAATAAAAATAGAAACGGCAGGCAGTATTACTCTCCTCTTGCAAACTTTGATTTTACCCTGTTTGTTTGCCCCTTCGGTAAACTCAGGGCAATCCCCCCAGCCGGTAAAAATCTCTTTCAAGGGAGGAGCAACCGACACTTTTTTCTCACCGACAATAGACTATTTCCGATACGTGTTTCTCGGAATTTTGGAAAAAATATTGGCTAAAAAAGCAGTTGATATTAACATCAAGCAAAGAGGATTTTATCCGGAAGGAGGGGCTGAAGTTGAAGTTGAAGTTTATCCGTCAAAATTAAAAAAAATTAATTTAACGGAGAGAGGCGTTCTCCGAGAAATAAAAGTAGTTTCCGGAGCTTCGGAGTCTCTAAAGACAAAAAGAGTAGCTGAAAGGCAAGCAGCTGCCAGCCGAGAAATTTTAGGCAAATTAAAATTACCAATAGAAGAAAAAATAAAATACTATAAAAGCCAATCCTCGGGAAGCCAGATTAATATTACAGCTTTTTTTGAAAAAACGGTTATCGGAACTGATAATCTTGGAAAACTGGGTAAATCGGCAGAAGAGGTTGGAAAGCAAGCCGCTGAGGAATTTTTAAAAGAAGGAAAATCAAACGCTTCTCTTGACAAATATATGGCTGACCAAATTTTACCTTTTATGGCATTATCTCCGGACAAAAGCTTGGTTTCTGTTTCAGAAATCACGGAGCATTGTAAAACTAACATCTGGGTAATTGAAAAATTCTTAGACGGAAAATTCCAAATAAAAAACAACCTTATTACCTGGTCGTCTTAAAACCTTTTCGCTTCCTTAAAATTTTATTTCGGTTTTCTTAAAAAATCTAAAAGTTTAAACATTTTCAAGCCTCTCGCTTTGTTCAAAAAGCAAGAACTTTTCTAATTAATTGCTAATAAATTTTATTATTTCCGAAAACGGCTTTTAAGATGGTTGCGAAATTTTCAGTTAGCAACAACTCTTTTCACTCCAATTTCTTAACTTTACTAAATGCTTTCATAACTAATTTACAAAAGCTTGTTCTAGAGTATTTTTACAAGAGCAAACTCGAGTCTTGGGTATGCCTTTTATTATTTCCAAAATCAAATTTTTAACTTTTTTATTATTTTCTTTAAAAATTCTTAGAACCTCTTGAGTTGTAACTGGTTTAATATCTTTTCTCTCTTTCAAACCAACATCATAGTCGGTAATCAAAGAAATATTCAAATAACACATTTCAAGTTCACGCGCCAAAACAACTTCAGGATATTGGGTCATATTAATTACCTCTCCGATTTTTGAGAAAAAATTTGATTCTGCTTTCGTTGAAAATCTTGGTCCTTCAATAACAATAACAGTTCCTTTTTTATGAAAGGGGATTTTTAATTTTTGAGAAGATCTAATGGCTAATTTCCTTAATTCAGGGCAATAAGGTTGGGCAGTTGAAATATGGGCTACTTTCGGACCGTTAAAAAAAGTGTCTTCTCTTCTTTTTGTTCTATCAATAAACTGATCGCAAATAACAAAATCACCCGGTTTAATTTTTGCTCGGAGAGAACCTGCAGCACAAGGAGCAACAATGCTTTCAATTCCTAATTTTTTGAAAGCATATAAATTCGCTCGGTAATTTATTTTGTGAGGAGGATATTGATGCCTTTTTCCATGGCGGGGCAAAAAAGCAATTTTTCTGCCTTGATATTGGGATAGCAAAATTTTATCCGATGGTTTGCCATAGGGTGTTCGAACAGAAACTTCCTTACCTTTTAAAAATTGATAAAATCCCGAGCCGCCGATTATACCAATTTCTGCTTTCATAAATTTAACTTATTTTTTAAATTTTCTAAAGCAATAGTGAGACAAAAAAATACAAACCGGGCGATATTTTGAAAAAGACATCTCCAAAACTTCAAATAATTTCTAAAAAACCTTACATTTCTCCACCCGTTGACATTGTTGCATGGTAGCGCTTAACAAAATCTTCTCCAATAAGCCAAATTCAGCATATATATTCCGCTTTTTTGACGGATTTAATTTTGATGGCATAGATTAAAATTTTATTAAAGATTTCAATTTATATCTTTTAAGTTTTTTTCTTCCTTTCAAATCTTTGAGTTCAATAAAAAACAAAATGCCAACAATCCTGCCCCCAAGTTTCTTGACTATATTAGAAGTGGCAGCCATTGTTCCCCCGGTTGCTAAAACATCATCAACCAGCAAGATTTTTTCTCCGGGATTTATCGCATCCCGGTGCATCTCCAAAGTCTGAGCAGCGTATTCTAAAGTATATTTCTTACTAACGGTCTTCCAGGGCAACTTCCCTTTTTTTCTGACAATTGCCAGACCAGTTTTTAATTTGTAAGCCAAAGCTGCTGCCATTATAAACCCTCTGGCGTCAATACCGACAATTTTATCAATTTTTTTATCTTTGTATGACCGTGCCAGTTCTTCTATCAAAAAACGGAAAAGTTTTTTGTCTTCTAAAATAGGAGTAATATCGCGAAAAATTACTCCTTTTTGAGGCCAATCAGGAATAGAACGAACCTTTTCTTTTAAAGAATTAAGATTCATATTTTTATTTCTATGGTTTTTTATAAAATATCGGGCAAGAAAATCACCAAATTCATTCGGCAGTACTTCACTTATATCAGCCGTTCTTTTCTTTTTCAATTAACGGCAAGACAAAGAACTTATAAAATCAAAAAGATTAAAAAACCAAAGATGTTAACAGGTAAGATGAAAAAGGCCAATTACTTTGGCACATTTTCCCTCTTCTTCTTCGGATTCTTCTTTAATAACATTGAAAGTTTTGATTGCTTCTTCGGTCTTGTCAATTATTAACTGGATTCCTCTATTTTTAATCTCCGTTTTTGCTTCTTCTGAAACCCGGGCCATGCCGTAGGCTCCGATACCGAAAACAATGACCTCCGGGTTCTGAGCCAGGGCTCTTTTAATATCCTCCAAATCAAACAAATGACTTTCTTTTCTCCACCAATCTAAAACCTCGCCTGTCCAGCGAACTTCAACATCGCGAGTATAGGTTTTGCCATTAATTGTTATCGTTCCGAAACGATATTCTTCAATCATTTTTCCTGGATTTTTATTTATGTTTGTAAATCAGCCAGAGAACAGGAATCTCCAAAATAACTCCCAAGAGAAAGAAACAGGAAGAGAAAAAGATGAAATTGAAATTTTCGGAAAAACTCAATCCTAATCCTATACCCATTAAAAGAGAGGGAATACTAAAGAGAAGCCATTCTTTTAATCCTAATGTTCCCATATATTTATTTAAATGCTCAGGGTGATTTTATTGAAACAAAGATCTTTGACCGGAAATCTTTTTCTTATCTTCTGTTTCGGAAAATATCTTGATTTTTCCATAAACGCCGTCGTAGCCCGGTTCCACGCTCACCTTCCCTTCTCTGACCCTTGAGATAGCTTCTTTAATTTCAGGCAAGGTTTCTGATTTCAAATCAGATAGAGCAATATCAAGCAAAATATTAAATTCTGAGCCGAATTTCTTGATAAGATTTTGATATTCTCTTCTAACTTCTCTGCTACCTACTCCTATTCCCAAAGATTCAGCGATTATCTCTTCTAAAGGAATTAAACTTTTAAAATCTATTGCTTTTTCCGGCCTAAAACCTTCGTCTTTGTCGGCTAATTTTTCAACCCGATTTAAAACCCCGACAGTCAGAGGCTTTCCGCAATGGGGGCAGATACCGTTATATTTTTTTGTTTCTTTGGGAGATAAACTTAGATTACAATTCCTGTGGCCATCATAATGATATTTTCCTTCTTCCGGAAAGAATTCAATTGTATAGAGAAATTTTTTCGGATTTTTTTGTTTTATTGTTTCAACTATTCCCCGGTAACTTAATTCAGTGTCAAAAACATTCGCTTCCCTGCCAATTTTTTGCGGAGAGTGAGCATCGCTGTTGCTTATTAAAGTAATTTTTCTGCTATCCGGCATTCGCCAAAGCATTTTAGGGTCAGCAGAAAGGCCTGTTTCTCCAGCGAAGATATATTTCGAATAATCCTCAAAACACTCCTCTAAAGAATCAAATCCAGACCGCGACCCAAACAAAGAGAACCAGGGAGTCATCAGATGTGCTGGAACTATCAGACAATTTTCAGAAATATTCAAAATAATTTTCGCTAATTCTTTGGCATCCAAACCCAAAATCGGCCGGCCGTCTGATTTCAAGTTGCCAATCCAGCCGAGCTGGGCGTTAATTTTTTCAACAGTTTCAAAATCAGGAGCAAAAACTATAATATGAATTTTTCTGACTCTGTTGTTCTTTGAATAAATACAACTTATTTCCGAAGTCAAAATAAAACGCGTTTCTCCTTGTTCAGTTTTTAACCCAGTCTTATGGTCGATTCCATGGTCATTTTTAAATTTGAAAAGTCCCGGTTCAGCAGGAGTTAATTTATCTTTCAAATTTTGAAACCAAAGAGGATGAGTAAAATCGCCCGTTCCCAAAACTTTAATCCCTTTGATTTTGGCAACATCACTAAGATGTTCCAAATCCATCTGAGGCGAGGTGGCTCTTGAGTATTTAGAATGAATATGAAAATCAGCGATGAATTTCATATTCTTATAATTAAGCTAACTTTATTGTCTTTGATACAAACCGATTAACTCGTCTTTAGCCAGAATATGGCCCTCCATTGCTTTTTCAAGTTCTTCTATTTTTGCTGAAGAATCAAGGTCCAAAGTAATATCCAAAGCAAAAACTTTGAAGAAATAGCGATGAGTGCCGGACGGCGGACAGGGACCGCCGTAACCGGGTTTGCCGAAATCGGTCAAACCCTCAACTGCTCCTTGAGGTACATCGTTTTCTCCAATTCCTTCGGTTCGGGGAGCTATATTCCAAACTGTCCAGTGAACCCAGGTGCCTGAAGGCGCGTCAGGGTCATCAACAATTAAGACCAAACTCTTGGCATCTTCGGGAACTCGGCTGAATTTCAATGGAGGATTAACGTTTTCTCCATCGCAGGTATATTTTGACGGAATAGCTTCGTTTTGACGGAAAGCAGAACTTTCAATTTTCATATTTTTAATTTCACCCTCGGCTGAAAGATCTTTCCCTGTTTCCTCTCCCGAGAGTGTCTTAATTTCTGGTTGAACAGATTTTTTTTCCTCCGACCTTTGAAAAAGGTACAAAAATATTCCTCCGATTATAAAAAAGGCAATTAAAATTACAACAATTTGTTTTGGCATATATTTATTCTTTAATTATTTTAACAATAATTTCTCTTTCTCTTTCTTTTTCGTCAAAGTCAATCAAAACAATCTGTTGCCAGGTACCCAAACCGAGTTTACCTTCTTCTATGGGAATGCTTAAATCCGTGCCTATTAAAGATGATTTAATATGAGCCGCCCCATTTTTGTCGCCCCATTTCAAATGATGTTTATAATTACCGGCTTCCGGGGCTATCTTCTCCAGGGCCCCTTTTATATCTTCAATTAAACCTTGTTCAAATTCCATTGTTGTTACAGCCGCTGTTGAACCCCGGACAAAAACCAAAACTACTCCTTCTTTTATTTGAGAATTCTCAACCGCCCTCTCTACTTGAGAGGTAATATCAATAAAATGATAATGACCTTTTGTTTTTAAAGTGAATTTCATATTCTAAAGCCATCTCTTGAAATAAAAAATTAATACAAGAATTAAACAAAGCAAGAAAGTGAAAATAAAAACATAAAAGAAAGCAAAATTATTCTCCTGAAAAGGCAAACTAACGTTCATTCCATAAAAAGAAGCAATAATAGTTGGTATTCCCATAATCAAAGTTAAAGAAGTAAGAAACTTTAATACTTTATTTAAAGTATTGGTTAGTATTGTTGAGTATGCTTCCCTGATATTAGTGATTTTTTTGAGGCTGATTTTACACATATCTAAACTTTGATGAGAATCAATAATTAAATCTTCAAGTAACTCCTCGTCTTTTTCAAAAATTTTGACATACTTGCCATAACGGATTTTTTCAAAAACACCTATCAAAGATACGATTGAAGTAATAAACTCATTTAATACTTCTTCCAGTTCAACAAAAACAATTATATCCTTATCTTTAAGTTTTGATAAGCTAACTTTCCTGGCATTAATCTCTTTGTTGATTCTTCGGATTTCCCTGGTATATAGATTGGTAATCATAAGACAGATTCTAAGCAGATTTTTGGTTTTTTGAGTAGTATAAAGTTGAGGTTCGAATAAAAGATGATGAAGGGAATCCAACTTTTTCTTTGAGATAGTTACGAAAATATCTCTACCGATGCCGACTAAAAAAGGGACATTCAAAATTTTGCCTTTCTCTGTTTTAGGAAGATTAAGTATCAGATAAAGAATATTTTTCTCTTTTTCAACTCTGGGAAGCTCATCAGGGTCCATAGCATCTTCAACAAAAGAATAACCTATTCCAAGTTTTTCCAGAAGTTTTATCTCCGGTTCTGTGGGATCAACAACATCAATCCAAACTCCCGGTTTGAATTCTTTCAGCTTTTTAAGTTTTTTTTCTTTAATTGTCCGGTGAAAAATTGAAATCATATTTTCAAAATAAATTATAGTTTATATTTTTTAAGCCAACAAGCCGATAAAACTGCCAAAGCAGGGTAATTTTTCTTCTTTCTCGGTTAAGTTTTGCCCTTTTGCTTTTTCTTCGGCCAATCTTCTGGCTGAATAAAACCTCTTTCTCTCACAGAAAGTACAAATTCCGGAATCTTCAATATTTTCTTTTTTTACTCCTACTTTTAAAAGTTTATCTTCTGCTAATTTTGTCAAATCAAAGTAAAACTTATTGTTTCTTCCCTGAAGATATTTTTTCCAAGGTTCTTGAAAAATGAAATTTAAGGGAGCTTCTTTCTTCTTGTTAAAAGAATAGCAACATTTTCGGATATGAGGACCGATTCCGACAATTGAAGAAGAAGGAGTAAAAAATTTAAATGTTTCTTCAATAATTCCCTTCATTAAACCTTCTCGCCCGGCGTGAATTGCCCCAACCTGTTCTTGTTCTGGGTTATAAATTAAAATAGGAACACAATCGGCTGTTTTGATGACAAGAATCTTGCCGGGAGTCCGACTGATTAATCCGTCTGTTTTAAGTTTGACATAGCCCCCAACGCCGGGAGGACATAAATAAACATTATTGCTGTGGACCTGCTCAGCAAAAATCAAATCATCAACCCGATAATTTTCAAAACCCGATTTGTCTAATGCTTTTAAAATATTTTCCTCGCTCTCCCGGCAGGAAAAAGGGTTAACAACCCCTTCTTTTCTCTCCAGAATGCCGTGGATTAATTTCTTTTGTTTTTTAAGATGTCTGAAAAAAAACATCAATTAACCGAAGTAATAAATAATCTGGCTTAAGGTTCCCAAAATCAAAATAACTATTGTAAGGTAAATCAGAAAATCAGGAACCTTCAAAATGTATGCCGGCGTTCTTTCTTTAATTTTCTTCGCCTTTTTATAAATCAAACTAATAACCACTCCTTCTATTAAACCGACAAAAGTTCCAACAAAGGCAATAACGGGAATAAACTCTCTGATGCCGGCCAAAAACAAACTCAAAGGCAAAAAAACGGCTAAAAGAAAGGAGAGAAGATAGGGTAAATGATAATCAAGAAATAAAGTGTTCTTGAGATAATTTGCCAGAACCAGAAAAGAAGTTGAAACGGCCAGCAAGCCAAAAATCCCTCCCAAAACAATGATTTTATTCCCCAAAAAAGGCAAAAGGCCGGAGAATGGCTCTTTGGTAGTCTGAGAACCTGTTACTCCGCTTACAATTAAACCGAAAAGAAAATAAAAAATAGTTGAAATTATTATAGAATATAAGATTACTTTTTTAAGGCTGGCTTTTTTAGTTAAAATCCCTTCAATCTCGGGCACAGCGTTCCAGCCGATTAAACTGAAAAGAAAAATTCCAAAAGGCAAAAACAAATAAGTTTTATTGAAAGAGAGAAAATTAGAAGTTTCAATTTTTGGAAAGCAAAAAATAAAAATTAGCATAAACGCCCCAAAAAGGCCAATGTTCATTAAGAGTTCAAAAGGAGCAATAGACCTAATTCCCAAAAAAACAAAAAAAGACAAACCTGCCCATAATATCAAGGTGAATTGGAAAACAGAAAAAGAGAAAGGAAGAACAATCTTTAAAAATTTCCCACCCAAAATAATATAAGCTAAAAGGGCACCGATTGTCCCCAGAATTACAGAAAGAGTAACTAAAATCTTAGCTTTCTTGCCCAAGTATTTCTCGGTATAACCAACCAAACGGTGTTTTTCTCCTGAACGCAGAACAATCTCTCCAAAAAAGAGATGCAGAAAGAGAACAATAAAACCTAAAATTAAAAAATAAAAAAGAGAGACAAAAACGCCGCTTTTTGCTATTACGTAAGGAATTCCAAAAACACCTGCTCCGATTATAGTTCCAATCAAAGAGCCAGTGGCTAAAAGAGAATTTTTACCCTTCATAATCTCCCTCCTGATTTTTGCCAAAGAATTTTTCTTCTATCAATCTAAATCCGGCCAGAATCAAAATGGTCAACAGAGTAGCGAAAGCTGCCAAAAAGTACAATTTCAATCCCACTCCAATACCAATAGCCGCCGCCGACCACAAAGCAGCAGCGGTGGTCAAGCCCTCAACCTGAAATTTGTGATAAATAATCAAACCGGAACCAATAAAACCAATTCCTATAGCTACCGCCTGAATTATCCTGCCCGGGTCAATTTGAACAAAAGAGGAAAACTGGGAATTGGAAGAAGTTAAATAAATTGAAAGGACGGTAAAGAGGCAAGAACCCAGCGAAACTAAAGAAAAAGTTTTCAATCCCGCCTCTCTTTTTTTATATTCTCTTTCTAAACCAATCAATCCTCCAAGAATAGCAGCAGTTACAAGTTGTAAAAATGGCACAATTTGAGCAATATTAAAAATCATAAATATAGTCCTGAAATATAATTCCGGAGATACGCCAAACAATCTTTAATGTATATCAAAATTAGATTTTATTCCCCGGATCTGGATTATAACTTATAAACTTTGTACCCTTCTCTAACTTTTTCTTTAACTTTCAAGCCGACCGAATCTCCTTTTTTGGCTTTCTCAATTTTCTGATGCTCAACTTCCATTGATTCAACCGTCTGGGTGAAATCGGTTGACTCTCCTCCCTCGATACGAATGGTATCCCCTTTCTTCAAAGGCGAATCCAAATCAATCACCGCCACTCCGATTTTATCAAAATAATGGCTGATACGACCAATAAGCTTTCCCTCTTCAGAGTCTTTCATAAGTTTTAATTATAAAATTTACTTTTATTGATTGTCAGTTCGACTTTTGGTTATCTTTTTTAAATATAACACAACGTCAACAAAATAAAAAGAAAGATTTTGATCCAAACCCCGTATTTAATATCTGTTTTATATTTGATTTTAGCCCTGTTTTAGAATATAATCTTTAAGGTAAATAACCTCCAAAAGGCCTATGAATTTGGATACTCCTTTAGAAAAAATACCGGGAATCGGACCAAAATTCCAGACAAGGCTCAAAAGAATAGGGCTAAAGAAAGTTGAAGATATTATTTTTCACTTCCCTCACCGCTATGATGATTTTTCAAATATAAAGAGTATCTCCGAAGTAAAAATAAACGCTCAAAATTGTATCCTTGGAAAAATCCGGGAAATTAAAAATTCAAGAACTTGGAAAAAAAAGATGATTTTGACCCAGGCAATAATTGAAGACAAAAGCGGGGCTATAAAGGCAATATGGTTTAACCAGCCCTATTTAACAAATACTCTCAAAAAGAACGATAAGGTTTGTCTTGCCGGAAAAGTAAATTTAGGAAAAAATGAGTTCTACATTTCCAGCCCGGCTTACGAAAAAGTGAAAACTCAAAACCAGGAGAAAGAGAGTTTAATTCACACCGGAAGAATAATCCCCCGCTATCCGGAAACAGAGGGACTCTCTTCAAGATGGTTAAGATGGGTGATAAAACCAGTTCTTGAAAAATTCAAGAACGAAATTAAAGAGATATTACCCCAAGAGCTCATTAAAAAACACAAACTTATGACAAGAAGCGAGGCAATCTGGCAGATTCATTTCCCCGATTCAATGGAAACGGCAAGAAAAGCAAAAGAAAGATTTTCTTTCGAAGAACTTTTTTTAATTGAACTCTCCGTCTTGAAAGAAAGATTGAAATTGAACAGGAAAAAAGCGCCTGCTTTGCCTCTGAAACTCAACATAGTGAAAAAATTTGTTGATTCATTGCCTTTTTATTTAACAAATGCTCAGAGGAAATGTGCCTGGCAAATTTTAAAAGACCTAGAAAAACCAAGGCCAATGTCACGATTACTCCAAGGGGATGTCGGTTCGGGCAAAACAATAGTTGCGGTAATTGCTATCTTAAATACAACCGCCCAGGGCTGGCAGGCAGCTTTTATGGCTCCAACCGAAATTTTAGCCAAACAACATTTCAGAGAAGTTTCAAAACTTTTAAAACCTTACAAGATAAGAATTGCCCTTCTGACCGGCAAAGAGGACAAAATTGTTTCTCAAAAATTAGAAAATGAAATTCTGGAAATCTCAAGAAACAAACTTCTGGAAAAAACGAGAAAGGGAGAAATAGATGTTTTAATAGGCACCCATACTTTGATTCAAGATAAAGTCAAATTTAAAAATTTAGCCCTCTGTATTATTGATGAGCAACACCGTTTCGGGGTAGAACAAAGAGCAAGACTCGTCCAAAATCCAAAAATTCCAAAAGAAAAAATCCTTATCCCCCATCTTCTTTCGATGACAGCAACTCCAATTCCACGAAGTTTAGCTCTGACGATTTACGGAGACCTGGACTTATCAATTCTGGACGAGATGCCAAAGGGCAGAAAAAAAATAATCACCAGAATAATACCGCCCGAAAAAAGGAAAGAAGCTTATGATTTCATCAGAAAGAGAGTCAAAAATGGAGAACAGGCTTTTGTTATCTGCCCCAGAATTGAAGGAGGAAATAAAAACCAGACAACGGAGAATAAAAGTAAAGAAATTTTAACCTGGGATAACGTGAGGGCAGTCAAAGAAGAATATGAAAAACTTTCAAAGAAAATTTTCCCGGAACTGAAAGTGGCAATGCTGCACGGAAAAATGAAAACAAGAGAAAAAGAAAAGATAATGAAGAATTTCAAAGAGAAAAAAATTGATATCTTAGTCTCAACCTCGGTGGTTGAGGTTGGTATTGATATTCCCAAAGCAACCATAATGATGATAGAAGGGGCAGAAAGATTCGGGCTCTCCCAATTACACCAATTTCGGGGAAGAGTTGGAAGATCTGACTTACAATCCTACTGTTTTTTATTCACCGACTCTCCCGCTAAAAAAACACATCAAAGATTAAAAGCTCTTGTTGGAACAAAAGATGGCTTTGAACTCTCGGAAAAAGATTTGGAAATTCGGGGACCGGGAACATTTTACGGGATCCGGCAGTGGGGAATACCCGACCTGGCTATGGAAAATCTGAAAAACCTGTCTTTGGTAGAAAAAGTTAGAGAATCGGCAAAAGGAATATTAAACAAAGACCCGGAATTAAAAAAATACCCTCTTTTAAGAGAAAGGTTAAAAAAATTCAGAAGTAAAATTCATTTAGAATAAGTAATTCTTGTCTGAAAAAGAGGGAGGCATTCAAATTGCCTCCTTTATTGTTTTTTCTTATTTTCCTGTTGCTTTTCTCCTCTATTCAATGTTATATTAAACAATACTTTACCAACATAAACTCTGTGGATGATAAAAGTGAAACAATTAAAATAAGATTTTGGCTTTTTCCATTAATTTTCATTCCTGTTACTCTTATAGTTCTCTGGAACTCCAACCCAAACCCCTCTATCTTTGGAATGTTTTTAACTTTTATGTGGTGCTTTCTTTATTTGCCTGCTCTGGTGTTTGAACTCCTGGGATTTTTAAAAGGAAATTTAAAATTGGCAGGCAGTAAACCGACCTCGAAAAAAATAATTGTACAGATCCCAACTATTGGAAGACGCAATACCCTGCCGGCTCTCAATCGGACAGTAGAAAGTGTTTTGAGAGAAGCGCCAAAATTTTTCAAAAATTGGAGAATTGATTTGGTAGCAGAAGAAATGGCTGAAGGATTAGGGGAACTTTATAAAAAATGGGAGAAAGTAGAAAAAATCAATTTTTTAATAGTCCCTAAAGATTATCAGACTAAAAATAAAACAAAATATAAAGCCAGAGCTCACCAATACGCTTTAGAATCAAGGGGGAGCCGGGATAAAAACACTTATATTTACCATCTTGATGATGACTCGTCGGTCAGCGAGAATACAATAGCCTCGGTTGCCGAAGCAGCAGAAAAGGGAGTTTACTTAGGTCAAGGAATTTTAACTTTTCCCAATAATCTTTCAGAAAATTTCTTAACCACCTTATGCGATTCAGTCAGAACAGGAAATGACCTTGGCTGTTTTAGATTTTTCACCGGCACTCTAAAAAGCCCTCTGATAGGTCTACACGGAGAGCACCTCTTAATCAGAGAAGATATAGAAAACGAAATTGGCTGGGACTTCGGTGAAAACCTGGTTGAAGATGCCACCTTCGCTATTGAGTTTGCAAAAAGATATCCGGGGAAGAGCTGTTTTCTGAACGGAATTGTCCGCTGTGCCTCCCCTTCTTCAATAAAGGATTTAATCAAACAAAGAGCCAGATGGTTTAAGGGAATGCGCCAGATACTGGGAAGAATTCCTTGGAAATCAAGAGTTCCAATCCTGTTAAGGTTAGTTCCTTGGGGAGTAGGAATTTTTGGTAATATAATCTTTGTCTACTCTCTTTCCGTTTTGCTTTTTTCTTTGAATTATCATTTCTTTTACCCGGGAGTAATATCTTATCCTTTTGTTATCCTGTCTTCTCTCTGTTATTCTTTTGTTGTTTATTTATATCTAACAGGGCTTCTGGTAAACTTACGGGAAGAAAAAAACATAAAGAAGAGGTTTTGTTATATCATTTCCCTGCCTGTTCTCATTCCCTTTTTGGGTCTTTTTGAAGCACTAGGGGCTTTATACTCTCTTAAAATCAAAGAGTTTATAGTAGTAAAAAAACCTCGCTAAAAAACGACCAAGAAATTAGTATAGAAAACTCTAAAAAAATACAGGAGCAAAATTCCTGTATTTTTGAAATAGCGGCCCCAAGGGGAATCGAACCCCTATTTCGACTTTGAAGGAGTCGTGTCCTGAACCATTAGACGATGGGGCCCCTTTTTTATTACCTAACTTAATTTTCCTCTAACCCTAAAACCCTGTTATTGTAGCAGGAAATTTGAAAAAATACAAGATTTAATATAAAATTTAAAATAACCTATGAAAATCTTAGCTATTGATACTTCTTGTGACGACACCTGCTGCGCTATATTGGAAATCAAAAATAGGAAATTTAGAACTCTGAGCAATATTGTTTCCTCCCAAGTAAAAATTCACCGAAAATACGGCGGAGTATACCCATTTTTAGCCAAGAGAGAACATCAGAAAAATTTAGTGCCTATCCTAAAAAAAGGGTTAAAGAATGCTGGAGAACTTAAAAAATATAAACCTTCAAACTCCGACAAAAAAATTATTTCAAGGGAATTTATTTCAAGAAAAGAGAAAGATTTAAGAAAGATTTTATCTTCAGAAGAAGTTCTTTTTAAAAAATTAAAGATATTTCTAAAAAATTATCAAAAACCGAAAATAGATCTGATAGCGGTGACAGTCGGACCAGGTTTGGACCCTTGTTTATGGCAGGGAGTAAACTTTGCCCGGGCTTTATCTTATTCCTGGAAACTGCCAATCGTCCCGGTCAATCACATTGAAGCTCATATACTGGTTAACTTCATTAATAAAAATTCAAAAGAGATTAAATTGCCCGCTCTCTGTTTAATCGTTTCAGGAGGACACACTCAATTGATTTTAATAAAAAGAAAACCGGGAAAGCAAGATACATCGGTAAGTCGCTTCAGATATAAGATAATCGGAGAAACTAGAGATGACGCTGCCGGAGAATGTTTTGACAAAACAGCAAGAATTTTAGGACTCCCTTATCCAGGCGGCCCGGCTATTGCCAAAGAGGCAGAAAAAATTCTTGAAAGCAAAAAGAATAAATCCCAACTCTCACAAAAATTTAAAATTAAATTGCCGAGACCAATGATTAATTCCCAGGATTATGATTTTTCTTTTTCCGGCTTAAAAACAGCTGTCCTTTACGATTTTAAAAAAAGACCTAAAAAAGTGAGATGTTCAAAAGAGTATGTCAGAGAAATGGCAAAAGAAATCCAACAGGCAGTAATTGATACTCTTTTAAGAAAAACAATCAAAGCTCTGAGAGATTACAAAGCAGAAACAATAATCCTAGGCGGAGGAGTTGCTAGTAACAAAGAGTTGAGAAAACAATTCAAAGAAAAAATCAAAAAAGATGCTCCACATACCAAACTAATTGTTCCCGACCCTGATTTATGTACCGACAATGCCCTGATGACCGCCATCGCGGGATATTTTAACAGAGATAAAAAGAAAAATTGGCAGAAAATAAAAGCTAAGCCAAATTTACAAATTTAATATTTTCACAAAACCATGAAACTTTCAAAAGCATACAACCCAAAAAGTGTAGAAAATAAAATTTATCTCTTTTGGCAAAAATCGGGTTTTTTCAATCCCGATAAACTTCCTTCAAAAACAAAAAAATCCTATACTCTTCTGCTTCCACCGCCGAATATCACCGGAGAACTCCATATGGGCCATGCTTTAAACACGGCAATTCAGGATATCTTGGTTCGCAAAAAAAGAATGGAAGGGTTTAAAACTTTGTGGATTCCCGGAACCGACCATGCCGGAATTGCCACCCAAAACGTAGTTGAGAAAAAATTAAAAAAAGAAGGAAAAACAAGATTTTCTCTGGGCAGAGAAAAATTCATCAAAGAAATCTGGCAGTGGAAGAAAAAATACGGCAATATTATTCTAGACCAACTGAAAAAACTAGGGGCTTCCTGTGACTGGTCAAGAACTGTTTTTACCATGGATAAAGATTACAAAAAAGCCGTAAGAGAAGCTTTCCTACATTACTGGAAAAAAGGTTTGATTTATTCCGGCAAAAGGCCGATTAATTGGTGCCCGAGATGCCAAACCAGTCTATCGGACCTGGAGCTTGAACATGAAACAACAGAGGGAAAACTCTGGTATATAAATTATCCTCTGAAACAGAAAGATAGCAGACAAAAGAAATCTAGAGCAAAAAATGAGAAATTTATTGTTGTGGCTACCACCAGGCCCGAAACAATGCTGGGCGACACTGCTGTGGCTGTTAACCCAAAAGATAAAAGATATAAAAACCTAATCGGTAAAACCGTAATTCTGCCGATTGTTGACCGAGAAATCCCGATTGTCG